>NZ_JBHFMW010000020.1:184979-185143 GCF_041929505.1 Aeromonas sp. MdU4
CCCCCGCCCCATCCGTGACCACCAGCGCGAGCAGGAGCTGCTGGTCGCCCTGATCCAGAAAGGGCGCGTGCTGGGGCTGGATGCCCAGTACATTACCCGCATCTACCACACCATCATTGAAGATTCCGTGCTCTCCCAGCAGGCCTATCTGCAGAGCCTGCTCA
>NZ_JBHFMW010000021.1:0-223367 GCF_041929505.1 Aeromonas sp. MdU4
CCGGTGAGACGATAATCGCGGCTAAGGTCGCGAAAAGTACGCCGCCCCGCCCCCTTGCTTGGCCCCGCCTCTCCTTTCTGCACCAGCGAACCACGCACCAGCAGCATGTAGACAATGCCGCACAGCAAGATAATGGCGCCAAGGGGAGTAAAGCTGAAAAAGGTGAAGCCGTGAATGCCATGGCGCATCAGTTCACTGTTGACCACCATGTTGGGCGGTGTAGCCACCAGCGTCATCATGCCGCTGATAAGCCCGGCAAAGCCGAGCGGCATCATCAGACGGCCAGCCGGGATCCCCATCCGGTTCGCCACGCTCAGCACCACCGGGATGAAGATGGCCACCACCCCGGTGCTACTCATCACCGCCCCCAGCGTCGCCACCGCGACCATCAGCAGCACCAGCAGCTTGGTCTCGCTGCTACCCGCCACCTTCACCAGTGCATCCCCCACCTGATAGGCGATACCGGTGCGCACCAGCCCCTCCCCGACCACGAACAGCGCCGCGATCAGAATGACGTTGGGATCGCTGAAACCCGCCAGCGCCTCCGGCAGGGTGAGGGTACCACTCAGAACAAAAAGGATGATGATTAACAGAGCGACCACGTCCATCCGGACTTTGTTGGTCATGAAGAGATAGATGGCGCCCGCCAGCAGAGAGAGCACCCAGACAAGCTCGGAATTCACTGAAATCTCCTTTACAACACGATTCTCCTCCCGGAGAGCGGACTCTATCAGACCATAGCCATGAGGCTATTGTCTTGTTACATATCAATAAAGCTCGTCTGGTCTGTTCGCAGCCTGTTTATTGTGATCGCCAACCCCTTCACGCCTACACATTTGCCACTATGGTGACTGGTATCCCGCGACGACTCTTGCTAGCCTCGTGCGCTGCAGCATTACAGGCGAAGCCAACCATCATCAATGGCAAAACATGTTGTGTAACTCCTCGCCCGTTCACCTCATCCCCTATCTCTATCGGAGACCCTATGCCCGTATCTAACCACTCTCATCCCGAATTCACTTTCTTCAGCCGCTTTGTCGCCGACATTCAGGCGGGCCGCAAGACCATCACCATCCGCGATGAGAGCGAGGCCAACTGGCAACCCGGTCAGCGGCTGGCGCTATTCACCAACCCGGAGCATCAGCCATTCGGCACCATTGAAGTCATCTCCGTCACAGCGGTCGCCTTTAATGAATTAAATGACGAGCACGCCCGTCAGGAGAACATGACTCTCCCCGAGTTAAAAGATGTTATCCGTGACATCTACCCCGATCTGCCGCCGTTCTATGTGATTGAATTCAAACTGATTGAAGTCTGATTTTGTGAGTCACCTCATCTAACGCCGGTTGCGCTCTCTGGCTAAAGGCGCAAAATAACTGTTTTTATATACAGTTATTGGTGCGTTATGGATATACAACTTGAACCGGCCATTGCGGCCATGGTGGCGGAGTTCATTGCTGCAGGCCGCCCCAAGGCAAGCAATCTGAGCTGGCAGGAACGGCGTGCAGGTTATCTTGCTTCAGCCGTGTTGGGCGGTGAACGGGAGGAGGTTGGCGCCATTGAAGAGTGGCAAAGCAGCAATTACGCAGTCCGCCTCTACCAACCGCTCTCGTCCTCTGCTGAACCTCGTCCGGCCCTGATCTACTTTCATGGCGGCTGTTTTGTCAGCGGCGAGTTCGACACCCACGACCGCCAGATGCGCATGCTGTGTAATCGCGCCGAAGCACTGGTGTTCGCGGTACATACCCCCCTTGCCCCTGAACACACCTATCCTGCAGCACACAACGACGCACTGGCTGCTACGCTCGCCATCATGGCCGATGTGGAGAAATGGCATGGGGATCCGGCACGGATTGCGATTGCAGGTGACAGTGCCGGCGGGCACATCGCCCTGATCACAACATTGCGACTCAAGGAGCAAGGCGCCCCCTTGCCTGCAGCCCAACTGCTCATCTATCCGATGCTCGATGCTGCGGGCGACAGTGACAGCTATCGGCAGCTAGGGGATGACTACCTTATCACTCGCGACATGCTGTTAAGCGGTTTTCACGCCTATCTGGGTGAACTACCCGCCACTCATCCCGAAGCCAGCCCCCTCCACCATCCCGCCCTGTCAGGATTACCACCGACCCATATCGTAACGGCGGAATATGATCCGCTGCGCGATGAGGGGGAAGCCCTCTATCGCAAACTGTTACAAGCTGGCGTCACAACCACCTGTCAGCGGCAACTGGGTGTCATACACGGCTTCTTCCAGTTGGCAGGTGTGAGCCACGCAGCCCGCCAGACAATTGAGCTGATCACGATGCTTATCAGGCACCTCTGATTTGGCCTTCGCCGAGCAATGTGTTAATAGTGTCCTCTTTTGAATCATGGAGGTGACCCGAGTGTTTGAGATAGCGAGCCTGAGAGAAGGGATGATGCACGGGGTCGAGCTGTTCCAGCTGCTGCTGGAGATCATCTCCATCGCCTGTGTGGTGATAGGGCTTGGCAAGACCCTCTGGCTAGCGGCACGGATGGAGGATCACGAACCCGGCTTTCCGCGCATTCGCCTCTGTTTCGGCAGTTGGCTCATCTTGGCGCTGGAGTTCCAGCTCGCCGCCGACATCCTGGCCACCACGGTCGCGCCGAGCAAGGAGGAGTTGATCCGCCTCGCCATCATCGCAGTGATCCGCACCTTCCTGAACTACTTCCTCGGCAAGGAGCTGGAAGCCCAGACCGAACGCCAGCAGGAGCAGCGCAGCGAGCAGGCCAAGGCGGCCCAATAGCCCTTCTTCTTGCGGTGAATCAGCAATAAGTGCCGTGCCATCCCGACCACAGCCGTGGCTCGGGATGGCGCCTTTGTGACCCTTCCCGCATTTTGGAAATCAGCCAACAATGGAACCCTTTTCAAGGTATCCCCTGCCCTGTCGAGTACCAGCTCATCTGCGTAAGATAGAAAATCTCCTCCCCAACCGGCTAAGCTGATGAACCCGCAACACCTCCACACGCCCGATATCGACCTCGATAGCTGTGTCATCTACCAGATCTACCCCATGAGTTTTCAGGACAGCGATGGCGACGGCATGGGCGACATCAACGGCATCCGTCAGCGCCTCGGTTATCTGGCCACCCTCGGGGTCGATATGCTGTGGCTCACCCCCATCTATCGTTCCCCCAAGCGGGACAACGGCTATGACGTGGCGGACTACCGCACCATCGACCCCGCCTTCGGCACCCTGGCCGAGATGGAGCTGCTGATAGCCGAAGCAGCCGCCCACAGCATCGGCATCATGATGGATATCGTTGCCAACCACACCTCCACCGAGCACGAGTGGTTTATGAAGGCGCTGGCCGGCGATCCCCGTTATCAGGGTTATTACGTATTCCGGGATCAAGCCTTTGTCGATGCTCACCCCATTACCTCGATTTTTGGCGGCAGCGGCTGGCAGTATGTGCCAGCGCTTGATCGCTATTACCTGCACAACTTCGATCCCAGTCAGGCCGATCTGGACTGGGACAACCCGGCGGTGCGCGCCGAGATGGCAGAGGTGATCAACTTCTGGCTGGGCAAAGGGATCAAGGGATTTCGCTTCGATGTGATCGATATGGTGAGCAAGGAGTGGGACCGACTGGCCATGAGCAATGGCCCGCGCCTGCACGACTATATCCGCGAGCTCAATGCCGCCAGCTTCGGCGGCAAGGGGATCATTACGGTGGGGGAGACCTGGGGGGCCGATCTCGCCCATATGCAGCGCTACTCCAGCACAGATGGCAGCGAGTTCAGCATGGTGTTCAACTTCGAGCATCTGGGGCTGGGCAGTGACAAGTGGTCATCCCGCTTCGACCCCCTCGCCTTCAAGCGAGCCATGGCCCGCCACCAGCAAGGGCTGCACGGGCGTGGCTGGAACAGCCTGTTTCTCGGCAATCACGACCTGCCCCGCGCCGTCTCCCGCTTTGGCGATGACAGGCCAGAGTGGCGTGAAACCAGCGCCAAGCTGTGGGCCATGGTGCTGCACCTGATGCAGGGCACTCCCTTCATCTATCAGGGCGAGGAGCTGGCCATGACCAACCGTCACTGGCAGCCGGACGAGCTACGCGATGTGGAGGCAATCAACTACCGCGCCAGCCAGTCAGGGCTGGATCCTGCCGAGCTGAGTCGGCGGCTCGATGCCATCGGCCGCGACAACGCCCGCACCCCGATACAGTGGGACGCAGGCCCCCACGCCGGTTTCAGCGCCACCACACCCTGGATTGCCCTCAACGCCAACCACGTCGAGATTAATGCTGACGAGCAGCTGGCCCGCCCCGACTCGCCATTTCACTGCTATCGCCAGCTCATCGCCCTGCGCAAGGCCCACCCGGTCATCCGCCACGGCGACTTCGAGTTGCTGGATTGGGATGATCCCGAGCGCATCAGCTATCGCCGCCACTGGCAGGATCCGGCCAGCGGAGAGCGGCACACCCTGCTGCTGCTCGCCAATCTCACGGCGACCCCCTTGCCGATGCCCCACTTCGACAAGGTGGCAGATGAGATGCGGTTGCTGATGGGCAATTACCCAAGCGAACCACTGTCGCTCTTCGCCCCTTATCAATGCGCCATCTGGCTGCAAGTGAAGCAAGGTTAACCCCGTGCTGACGGGCCATGCCAATGGCCCGTCAGCCGTACTCCGTCGGCTACCAGCAGAAAATCACGTCCTAACACGACAGGATTAAATTAACCGCTATTAGTGACTTATTAATTGATTATTTATCCCGTTTGATACGCTCTCATTGCCCCTCTTACTATGCCTGCGACCTATCCATTGCCGATGCAACTATCGGCCTTCAAACTGGCATAGCAAAGTGGAAAACAGATGATCACCACAGACGGGAATAACGCAGTCGCCTCGGTGGCGTACCGCACCAGCGAAGTCATCGCCATCTACCCCATCACCCCCAGCTCGGCCATGGCTGAGCAGTCGTCGGCCTGGTCGAGCGAGCGAGGCAAGAACCTCTGGGGGGATGTGCCCCGGGTTGTCGAGATGCAGTCGGAAGGGGGCGCCATCGCCGCCGTCCACGGCGCCCTGCAGACCGGCGCGCTGGCGACCTCGTTTACCTCGTCGCAGGGTTTGCTGCTGATGATCCCCAACCTCTACAAGCTGGCGGGTCAGCTCATTCCCTTCGTGCTGCATGTGGCGGCACGCACCGTGGCGACCCACGCGCTATCGATCTTTGGCGATCACTCGGATGTGATGGCGGTGCGCCAGACCGGCTGCGCCATGCTCTGTGCCAGCAATGTGCAGGAGGCGCAGGATTTCGCCCTGATTTCACAGATAGCGAGCCTCAACAGCCGCCTCCCCTTTATCCACTTCTTCGACGGCTTTCGTACCTCTCACGAGATCGCCAAGATAGCACCGCTCGCTGACGATACCCTGCGTGCCCTGCTGCCGGCAGATGCCATCCGTGCTCATCGTGACCGGGCGCTCACCCCCAACAAACCGGTCATTCGCGGCACCGCTGCCAACCCGGACACCTACTTCCAGTGCCGGGAGGCGAGCAACCCCTGGTATGACGCCGCCTATGGCCACGTAAGCGAGGCGATGCAGGCTTTTGGCGAGCAGACCGGCCGCCACTACCGGCCGTTTGAATATGTCGGCCACCCGCAGGCGGAGCGGATTGTGGTGCTGATGGGCTCAGCCATCGGCACCTGTGAGGAAGTCATCGAGCGCCTGCTGGCCCAAGGGGAGAAGGTAGGTCTGGTGAAGGTGCGGCTGTTCCGCCCCTTCTCGGCCGAGCACCTGCTGGCCGCGATTCCCGAGAGTGCCCGCGCCATCGCCGTACTGGATCGCACCAAGGAGCCGGGCGCACAGGCCGAGCCCCTCTATCTCGACGTGATGACGGCGCTGGCCGAAGCGGTCAGCCGGGGCGAGCGGGCAAGCCTGCCGCAGGTCATCGGCGGCCGCTACGGCCTCTCCTCCAAAGAGTTCGGCCCCGCCTGCGCACTGGCGGTGTTTGCCGAACTGGCACAGGAGAACCCGCGCCCGCGCTTTACCGTCGGCATCTTCGATGACATCACAGGTCTCTCGCTACCGCTGCCCGCGCTGGATTCGCAAAGCCCCATCCAGAGCCACCAGCACAAGCTGGAGGCGCTTTTCTACGGCCTAGGCAGCGACGGCACCGTCTCGGCGGCCAAGAACAGCATCAAGATCCTCGGCAACCACACCGACCTCTATCCGCAAGGCTATTTCGTCTACGACTCCAAGAAAGCGGGCGGTCTCACCGTCTCCCACCTGCGGGTGGGCGAGCGGCCGCTGCAATCGGCCTATCTGGTGGAAGAGGCGGACTTTATCGGCTGCCATCAGTGGCAGTTTGTCGACAAGTACCGGATGGCGGAGCGCTTGAAAGCGGGAGGCATCTTCCTGCTCAACACCCCCTACAGCGAGGCCGAGATCTGGCAGAGCCTCCCCAGCGAGGTACAGCACGCCCTGCGCGAGAAAGAGGCGCGCTTCTACATCATCAACGCCGCCAGGATTGCCCGTGACTGCCAGCTTGGCAACCGCATCAATACCGTGATGCAGATGGCCTTCTTCCAGCTCAGCGCCATCATTCCCCCCGCAGAGGCCACCAGCCTGCTAAAGCAGGCCATCGCTACCAGCTATGGCAGCAAGGGACAAGCGCTGGTCGAACGCAACTGGCAGGCACTGGAAGCAACCTGCGCCGCCCTGACCCGGGTGCCACTGGGTGGTGAGCAGGATCCTGCCAGCCGCCCCCGCCCGCCGGTGGTTTCCGCCAAGGCCCCCGACTTTGTCCAGACCGTCACCGCCGCCATGCTGGCTGGGCTGGGTGACAGCCTGCCGGTCTCCGCCTTCCCTCCGGATGGCACCTGGCCGGTTGGCACCACCCGCTGGGAAAAGCGCAACATCGCCAAGGAGATCCCCATCTGGGAGGCGGAGCTCTGCACCCAGTGCAATTACTGCGTCGCCGCCTGTCCCCACTCGGCCATTCGCGCCAAGGTGGTAGAACCCGATGCGCTGGCCGCGGCTCCCGCCACCCTGGATGCGCTGGATGTGAAATCCCGTGACATGCGTGGCCAGCAATACGTGCTGCAGGTGGCGCCGGAGGATTGCACCGGCTGCAATCTCTGCGTCGAGGTGTGCCCGGCCAAGGATCGCAGCACCCCGGATCGCAAGGCGATCAATATGGCTTCACGGCTCGAACACCTCGACGCACAGAAGGCCAACTACGACTTCTTCCTCGACCTGCCCGAGCGCAGCGCCGAGCAGTTGGAGCGCATCGACATCCGCACCTCCCAGCTCATCTCGCCGCTGTTTGAATACTCGGGCGCCTGCTCCGGCTGTGGCGAGACTCCCTACATCAAGCTGCTGACCCAGCTCTATGGCGATCGGCTGCTGATTGCCAACGCCACCGGCTGCTCGTCCATTTATGGCGGCAACCTGCCCACCACCCCCTACACCACCAACGCCGACGGGCGCGGGCCGGCCTGGGCCAACTCGCTGTTTGAAGACAACGCCGAGTTCGGACTGGGCTTCCGCCTCACCGTCGATCAGCACAGGGAGCGGGTGCGCCGTCTGCTGGCGAGCCTCGGCGACACCATTCCGGCAACGCTGCGCGAGGTGCTCGGCGATGCCACCCTGCCGGTTTCCGAGCAGCGGGCCCATATCCAGCAGCTGCGAAATCTGCTGCAAGAGAGCAAGGCCCCGGAGGCCCTTGAACTGGCCCGCGATGCGGACTATCTGGTGGAAAAATCGGTCTGGCTCATCGGCGGCGATGGCTGGGCCTACGACATCGGCTTTGGCGGGCTCGACCATGTGCTGAGTCTGGGGGAGAACATCAATGTGCTGGTGCTCGATACCCAGTGCTACTCCAACACCGGCGGCCAACAGTCGAAGGCGACGCCACTCGGTGCCATCACCAAGTTTGGCGAGCAGGGCAAACGCAAGGCACGCAAGGATCTCGGCGCCAGCGTGATGATGTATGGCCACGTCTATGTGGCACAGATCTCCCTCGGCGCCCAGATGAACCAGACGGTGAAAGCGATTCAGGAGGCGGAAGCCTACCCGGGGCCGTCACTGATCATCGCCTACAGTCCCTGCGAGGAGCATGGCTACGACATGGCCGAGAGCCACGAGCAGATGAAGCAGCTGACTGCCACCGGTTTCTGGCCGCTCTACCGCTTCGATCCGCGCCGCGCTGACGAGGGTAAATTGCCGCTGGCGCTCGACTCACGGGCCCCCAATGCCTCGCTGGCCAAGACCTTGCGCCACGAGCCCCGCTTCCAGCGGCTAGAGCGCCAGCTGCCGGAGGTGGCCAGCCAGCTCTATCAAGAGGCGGAGCAGGAGGCCAATCGCCGCTTCGCCTGGCTGAGCCAGCTGGCAGGCAAGGAGAGTCCGGCGCAGGAGTAAGCCACGTATGGCTTGATGGCAGCAGCCACTCTATTCGCCAAATAACAATCAGGGCTCCCCGTGGGGAGCCCTGATGCTATCTATGGTGAGCTAACGTTCAGCGCCCGCGGGGTCAGGCACTGATCGTGGCCAGCTCGTGGCGCCTGAGCGCCAGCACGGTCAGCAACAATGCCAGCGTGGCGATCAGAGCCATGCCGATATAGGTTGCGCTGAAGCCCGGGGCCAGCAGATCGGGGGCGAGCTGACTCAGATCGCCATCTGTGCCAGCTGGCAGACGGAAGTGGAACAGCATGGAGCAGATGGCCACACCGACGGCCCCGCCAAGCTCCCGCCCAAAGTTGAACAGCGACATGCCGATGCCGCGATCCTGCCGCGGCAGGGCATTCTGAACCACCACAGAAAGAGCGGGCAGCACCAGACCAAGGCCTAGACCGGCAAAGCCGAGCGCCAACCTGACCCAGGCATCAAAGTGGATCTGCCAGAGCGCCACCGCCGCGAGGCCAAAGCCCACGACCACAAAGCGCTTGTAGTGGCCGGTACGCCCGATGAGCTTGCCACCGATAAAGGCACCGGCGGTAATACAGATCATGAAGATCACCATGCTCACCCCACTCTCGCTGGCACTCATCCCCTTCTGCCACTGCATTTGCAATGGCAGATAGACCAGCACCGCAAACATCAGCAACTGGGAGAGCATCACCAACAGCACGCTCACCAGATAACCGGGCAACCGCACCAGATGAGCAGGCAGGATCGGGTCATGGGCTCGTCGTTCAATGAGGATTAACAGCAACAAGGCTACCGCCAACGCACCGGCCAGCCAGATGGCGGGCAGTTCAGCCTCCGGCGAAAGCAGCAACAGGGTGAGCGTGGTAACGATAATAAGCAGTGCAGCCCCCTTCCAGTCAAAGCGGCTGTGGCGGCGTACGTTGAGATGCTTGAGGTTGCGGTTGATCAGGAAGATCGCCAAGGCGCCGAGTGGCAGGTTGATCCAGAAGATCCAGCGCCAGCTGAGCTGCTCGGTAAAGTAACCACCCAGCAAGGGGCCGGCGATGCTGGAAACCGCATAAACCACCGAGATGTAGCCCTGATACTTGCCCACCTCCCGCGGCGGGATGGTGTCGGCAATCACGGTAAAGGCGAGCGCTATCAGGCCACCGCCTCCCAATCCTTGCAACACGCGCGCCGCCAGCAGGGTCGGCAGATCCTGAGAAAGGGCGCAAGCAATAGAGCCCGCCAAAAAGAAGCCGATGCCAATATTGAGCATTCGCACCCGACCAAATAGGTCGCTCAGCTTGCCATAGAGAGGTAGCACTGCAGTAGCCGCCAGCAGGTAGGCGGTGACCACCCAGGTGAGGGCGGCACCGGCGTGCAGCTCGGCGCCAATCATGGGCAGCGGGGTGGTGACGATGCTCTTTTCCAGTGAACCGAGCGCGATCACCAGCGCCACACTGGAGAAAATGGTTTTAGGGGATATTTTCGAGGTCATAAGCGGACTCGCTGATCTGATATGCCAAAGTATCCGGCAATGAGCGAATTATTGTCTCACAAATCAGCAAGAGAGAGAAAAAACACGTCCGGCCACCCTCAATCATGAGGCCGATCCCACAATAGACGTCCCCAATCTGCTACTCTGCCCCATTTAGCCAAGGAGTCCCCATGAGCGAGCAGTACCGATTTGATCACTACGATGGCCTGATATTCGATATGGATGGCACTCTGGTGGACTCCATGCCCCTCCATCTCGATGCATGGGAGCTCACCTGCGCCGAATTCGGCATTCCCTTCAAGCGGGAGCAGCTCTATCAGTACGGCGGTATTCCGACCCGCAAGATCGTCGCCATACTGGCCCAGCAACAAGGGCTGGAGGTGGATATCGAGGCGTTCGCCCGCCGCAAGATTGCCCTCTACATGAAGCATATCGACAAGGTCAGCGTCTTTCCCAAGATGTGGGAGTTGGTCAGGCACTATCACGGCAAGATACCGATGGGGATTGGTACCGGGTCACCCCGCAATCAGGCAGAATCCATCCTGAAAAGTACCGGTCTCGACGCCTATATCTCGGTGGTGGTCAGTGCCGATGATGTCATCAACCACAAGCCGCACCCCGACACCTTTTTGCAGGTGGCCAAGCTACTCGGCGTCAACTCCTCCAACTGCCTGGTCTTTGAAGATACCCAGATCGGGCTTGAGGCAGGCAAAGCCGCAGGCATGGATACCATACTGGTCATTGAAGGCGACCTGCACCAGAGGTAACCCGCTCACTGGCGACCAAATCAACAGGGTGGTGTCATGGCCATGGCGCCACCGTGCTGTATCAGCTTCCCAACACACCGGTCAATGCCGCAGATATGGAGGCACCCGTCAGGCAAAGGGCATTTCCGTCTCCCTGCGTCCCCTGATGCTGACGCAACAGCGCCAGAGCTTCCGCTGGTGTATCGGCAATCGTCGGGAGCGCAATGGCGGCAAATCCCTGCTCAACCAGTTGACGACGCTCATCGCTATAGCTGGGCGCATTGGCATCGAGATAGATAACTGCCTGACCTTGCCTGAAAAAGTGATAATTAGGCATCGAATGGCCCCCTAAAAAACAAAGCGTCATTCTACTCCTTTTTGCTCTGTTTCCTGCGTCAATCTGTAGCATGACGGGTGATCTCGTTCACATTTTTATCAACAAGCTGACGGCAACACCGCTCCGGCAGCCCCGTTGCCACAACCTTCCCCGGCCCCCAACATTTTCATCGTGCAACACCAAGCAGAGCGCCTCCCTGAGGAGGCGTTCTGCTTGGACCAAGAGCGATCTTACATGGCGTTGGTCGATTCAAATATCTTGTCAGCCGAGGCTTCGACAAAGCCCGGATAAAGCACGCCATCTGGCTGCGGGTAGCGCAGGGCGAACTCGTAGAAGCAGCTCGGAATAGTGCGCACCCCATCACTGAACGGGACCTCCGCCTTGTCGGCCATGGTGGAGGATTGCTCCAGCATCACTTGGCTGTCCCCTTTCACCTCACCGCCCACGCTATTGAGCACAAACCCGGCCGCCTTGAGTGCCTCGTTGACCTGATGAATGGTGTCAAAATCCTTCAACTTGTTGATATTGACCGTAAAGTGGTTGGCACGATAGCCCCATGCTGCCATCCAGGCCGCATATTCACTCTCCGCCAGCAGGGTCTGGTAATCGGCGTAGGAGACCTGCCAGGGGGCACCGGTGTAAAGAAATGCCGAGGTATCGGTCAGATGATCGGGCACCTGATCCGCCAGCTTGTGGATAATGGCCTGCGCCGCTGGCGAGAGCTCTTCCACCTTCAGCTCGCTGATAAAGACCTTGGGGGCATCGGGATCCTGATGCTCGAAGTGCTTGGCGTAGAGCTTCTTGGCCTTGAAGACGTACTCGCCCTTCTGCTCGTAACCGAGCGCCAGGAAGTGGGCCGCCAGCTTCTCCAGCCCCAGCTTGGGCAGGTTATAGGTACGAAACGCCACGTGATCGTTGACGATGGGCTCGCCGCCCCCCAGCAGGGTGTGCACCTTGAGGGCGCTCGGGGTCACCTTGATGTAGTTGTCCCACAGATGACTGAACAGGGTGTCGATATCCTTTTGCATCTCTCTTTCCTTTGCTTGCGGGTACAGTTCGGGGCACCGCTGGATGCCCCTTTCGTTATTGTCAGAAGCTCAGACCGGGCGACAGCTGTTCCGGCATGGCGGCTTTGCTCTCTTCAACGGAAGCAACCGGATACGCACAGTAGTCAGCGGCGTAGTAGGCGCTCGCTCTGTGGTTGCCAGAGGCACCCACGCCACCAAACGGCGCGGCACTGGAAGCACCGGTGATGGGTTTGTTCCAGTTAACGATGCCAGCGCGGATCCGCTTGAAGAAGTGGTGCCAGTCCGCCTCTTTGTCACCCAGCAGACCGGCCGAGAGACCATAACGGGTGGCATTCGCCTTCTCGATAGCGGCATCGAAATCGTCATAGCGAATGAGTTGCAGCAGCGGACCAAAGTACTCTTCGTCAGGCAGTGCGGCGACCTGAGTCACGTCGATGATACCCGGAGAGACAAAGCCGGTTCCCGCTTCCAGATGCTTGAGGGTAAGCAAGCTCTCGCCACCGAGGCGCTGCAGGTTGGCTTGCGCCTCGACCATGCCCAGTGCTGCATTCTCGCTTATCATCGAGCCCATAAAAGGCTGATCCGCGGCATCATAGAGGCCGACCTTGACCTGGCTGACCACTTCGATCAGTCGCTTGACCAGCGCATCGCCACGCTCGCCACGCTCGACAAACAGGCGGCGCGAGCAGGTGCAGCGCTGACCCGAGGTGATAAAAGCAGACTGAACGATGGCGTGCACCGCACCATCGATATCGCTCACGTCTTTCACGATAAGCGGGTTGTTGCCACCCATTTCGAGGGCCAGAATTTTGCCCGGCTGACCGGCAAACTGCTGATGGAGGAAATGACCGGTGCGGGACGAGCCGGTGAAGAAGAGACCGTCTATATCGGGGTTGCCAGCCAGCGCCTTGCCGGTCTCGACCTCCCCTTGCACCAGATTGAGCACGCCCTTGGGCAACCCAGCCTCCTGCCACACCTTGACCATGGCTTCCGCCACCATGGGAGTCAACTCGGAGGGTTTGAACACCACGGCGTTACCCGCGATCAACGCCGGTACGATATGGCCGTTGGGCAGATGGCCCGGGAAGTTGTAGGGGCCGAACACCGCCACCACGCCGTGGGGCTTGTGACGGACAAACGCCTTGGCGCCCGGCATGGGGTTTTCCACCGTACCGGTACGCTCGTCATGGGCACGGATGGAGATGGCAATCTTGCCCTGCATGGCAGCCACTTCGGTGCGGGTCTCCCACAGCGGCTTGCCGGTTTCGCGGGCGATGGTCAGCGCCAGCGCCTCTTTCTGCTCGCCGAGCAGGTCGGCATAACGACGCACTATGGTCAGACGATCCTCGAGATCCATATCAGACCAGTGGTAGAACGCGGCGCGGGCCGTCTTGACGGCGGCATCCACTTGCGCTGCGCTGGCGGCAGCCCCTTGCCAGATCACCTCGTTTTTGGCCGGATCCTTTGACTCGAACGGCTTGCCTTCACCGGCAAGCCATTGACCGTCGATAAATTGTACTGACTGGCTCATCCATTCACTCCCTGTCGCTGGCAGGCAGCCTCGGCTGCCTGTCTGATAATCGGTTTGCTTGTTCTGTCTGCCTCAGTCGAGGTCAACCACCCGCACCATGTCGCCATCCTGCACCTTGAGTGCCGCCGCCATCTTGGGCGGAATAATGGCTTCGTGCTTGTCGAGATCGACCCGGATATTGCCGTAGCAGGCGCGGTACTGCTCGAAACGGCTGTTGCAGAGCAGGTGGGTTTTGCCACCGATGGGCTCACCCACCAGCACACGCAGCTTCTTGCTGCGGCGCACACTGCGGATATTCTTCACATCGCACTCTACGGTGGGGCCCGCATCGAAAATATCGACGTAGCCACGATTCACGAAGCCCTCATCCTGCAGCATCTTGATGGCGGGGCGGGTCTTCTCGTGGGTTTGGCCGATGACGGCGCGCGCCTCGTTGCTCAGCAGATTGACGTAGATGGGGTACTTGGGCATCAGCTCGGCGATAAAGCGCTTCTTGCCGATGCCGGTCAGATAGTCGACGGTGGGAAAATCCATCGAGAAGAAGTGGGTCTGCAGCCACTCATAAAATGGGCTGTGACCGTTGGCATCGGATACGCCACGCATCTCGGCAAAGACGGTCTCGTCAAACAGCTCCGGATGCTCGGCCATAAACAGAAAGCGGTGCTTGGAAAGCAGGCGGCCATTGAGCCCTTCACGAGCACATTCGCGCAAAAACAGGGTGCAGAGCTCGGAGTTGCCGGTGTAATCGTTGGAGAGAGTCAGGGTTTCAACAACGTTGTAGATGCCAAGCTTGGGCGAGGAGTGCACCACCTTGCCGATGTGGTAGTTGTAAAACGGCTGGGAAAGACCGACCGCGGCGTCGATGGCGCAGGTGCCCACCATCTCGCCGGTCTCCAGATCCTCGGCCACGAAAAAGTAGAGGCAATCCCCTTTGCCTGCGGGCTTGTCGGAAAAAGTCTGGGTAGAGGCGTCAATCTTGCGCTGCAGCAGCTCATCGTTGACGGGCAACGAGGTCATGCCGGTGCCAGACTCGATGGCACAGGTCTTGAGCCCGGCAAAATCTTTTTGCTCGATGGGACGGATAACCAACATAAATGACAACTCCCTTTCATTGACAACAGGTGGGGTCCCGGCTCCTGCCGGGAGGGCTCCCCACCTCAATTTGGATCAGGCGTTAACCACCTGGGCAACCGCCTTCTCGAAGCGAGCTAGCCCCTCCTTGATGTCCGCTTCCGGGATCACCAGCGAGGGGGCAAAACGGACCACATTGGTACCGGCCACCAGTGCCATCAACCCCTGGTCGATGGAGGCCAGCAGGAAGTCGCGAGACTGCCCCTTGTACTCCTCGCTCAACGCAGCGCCCAGCAGCAGACCCTTGCCGCGGATTTCGCTAAAGCAGTGGTATTTGGCATTTATGGCCTCAAGCCCGTCGCGGAACAGCTGCTCGCGGAGTTTGATGCCAGCCAGCACCTCTGGAGTGTTAACCACATCGATCACCGCTTCCGCCACCGCACAGGCGAGCGGGTTGCCGCCGTAGGTAGAGCCGTGAGTACCCACTTTCAGGTGAGCCGCAATTTCATCGGTGGTCAGCATGGCGCCGATGGGGAAACCACCCCCCAGCGCCTTGGCGCTGGTGAGGATGTCCGGCGTAACGCCCAGACCCATATAGGCGTAGAGGTCACCGGTACGGCCAACACCTGATTGCACTTCGTCATAGATAAGCAGGGCGTTGTGCTTGTCGCACAGCTCGCGCACCCCTTTGGCAAACTCGTCGGAGGGACGAATAATGCCCCCCTCACCCTGCAATGGCTCCATCACCACGGCGCAGGTGTTGTCGGAGATCACCTCAGTCAGCGCGGCCAGATCGTTGTAGGGAACATGGGTGATATCGCCAGGCTTGGGGCCAAACCCATCGGAGTAGGCAGCCTGGCCACCGACGCTGACGGTAAAGAAGGTGCGACCGTGGAATCCCTGATTGAAGGCGATGATCTGGGTCTTCTGCTCACCGAACTTCTCGATGGCGTAGCGACGGGCCAGCTTGAGGGCAGCCTCGTTGGCCTCGGCGCCGGAGTTGCAGAAGTAGACCTTGTCAGCAAAGGTGGCGGCGACCAGTTTTTTGGCAAGACGCAGTGCCGGCTCGTTGGTCATCACGTTGGAGAGGTGCCACAGCTTCTCACCCTGGGTTTTCAGGGCCTCGACCAGCTTGGGGTGACAGTGACCCAGGCCGTTGACCGCGATACCACCGGCAAAATCGACATACTCGCGCCCTTCCTGATCCCAGACACGTGACCCTTCACCACGCACCGGGATGATCTTGGCGGGCGCATAGTTGGGAACCATCACTTCATCAAACACTTCACGTGTCACTGCCAACAACTCTGACATATAACTCTCCTTCGATTCGGCGGCAGAATAATCCGCCGCCAAAAGTTAAATCCGTGTAAACGCGACGAAATTATCACAGAAATAAAGTAAAAAGTCTGTAACAAGAGGGCCTGTAAGGAACAATATTCGACTGCCCCTGATATTTTAGGCACCCGCATTGCATAACGACTCAGGGGGGATTGGCAAGAGATAATTTGGGCAGGAGAGGGGGGTGAATAAAGTGTCAGAGAAATTTTTTTTGCCTTCTCTCTAACTTGAGAAGGCGATCACAACTTTCTATGAACGGGTCAGGAAATTGGCCAGTAGCAAATGACCCTGTTCGCTCAAAATACTCTCCGGATGGAACTGTACACCCTCGATGTTGAGCGTCTTGTGACGCAGCCCCATGATCTCGTCAAACGAGCCATCGGCATGCTCACTCCAGGCCGTCATTTCGAAGCACTCCGGCAAGGTGTCGCGTTCCACCACCAGCGAGTGGTAACGAGTGACGCGCAGGGGATCCTTGAGACCACAAAATACCCCCTCACCCCGATGGCGGATCAGGGAGGTTTTACCGTGCATCACCTGACGGGCACGCACCACACGGGCACCAAACGCCTGCGCCAGCGACTGGTGACCGAGGCAAACACCGAGAATAGGCAGCTTGCCAGCGAAATGGGTGATGGCATCGAGGGAAATCCCGGCCTCATTGGGTGTGCAAGGTCCCGGAGATATAACCAGATAGCGAGGCGATAGCTGCGCTATGGTATCCAACGTCAGTTCATCATTACGCTTGACCACAACCTCTTGTCCCAGGGCACCGAAATATTGCACCAGATTCCAGGTAAAAGAGTCGTAGTTATCGATCAACAACAGCATGAGATAACCAACAACGGAGAATTAACGATCGAGAAAACGACCCTGTTCCATTTCCCGTTCACGCTGACACTCGGCCAGATAGATGGCGGCAGCCACAGCAGGGGTTTTATGGTGCTTATCGATGGCATTGGAGACCATCAACTGCAGGGTATTGAGGTTTTTCGCCTTGCGAAATTTACGTAGCCAGTGACCTTTGTCACTCAGCTCTTCAGCTGAAATATTTGGTTGAACAGACATGCTTACTCTTGGGGATATAACCCGGGTTGAAATTAAAAATTAAACAAAATAGCCAGGCAGAAAATAAAGAAAGCCAGGCAAATACCCAGCTCTCTTCTACTACACCTTCCCAGTATGTCAGGCTCGAGGAACGAAGCCGACTACATCATATACGCTGGTCAGGGTTTTTTCAGCTCTTTCGCGTGCCTTTTGTGCCCCTTCGGCCAGAATCGCGATCAGATGGGCCTCATCCTGACGCAACGCGTGGAAACGCGCCTGAATGGGCTCCAGCAGCGCAACGACCGCTTCGGCAGTCTCGGTCTTGAGATGGCCGTACATCTTGCCTTCGAAGTGCTGCTCCAGCTCGGGGATGGAACGACCGGTGACGCCAGACATCAGGGTCAGCAGGTTGGAAACACCCGGTTTGTTTTCCGGATCGAAACGCACTACAGCCGGCTCGTCGGAGTCGGTCACCGCACGCTTGATCTTCTTGACGATCTGCTTGGGATCTTCCAGCAAGCCGATGAAGTTGGCCTCGTTGTCATCAGACTTGGACATCTTCTTGGTCGGATCCTGCAGGCTCATCACCCGCGCCCCTTCGGTCGGAATAAAGGGTTCCGGCAGGGTGAACACTTCGCCGTACAGGTTGTTGAAACGGGTGCAGATGTCACGGGTCAGTTCGAGATGCTGCTTCTGGTCGTTGCCAACCGGAACCTGATTGGCCTGATAGAGCAGGATGTCAGCGGCCATCAGCACCGGATAACCGAACAGGCCGACGTTGACGTTGTTCTCGAAACGGGCAGACTTGTCCTTGAACTGGGTCATGCGCGACAGCTCACCCATCTGGGTGTAGCAGTTGAGGATCCAGCCCAACTCGGCGTGTTGCGGCACGTGAGACTGGATGAAAACAGTGCTCTTCTTGGGATCGATACCGACCGCCAGATAGAGGGCAGCCGCATCGAGGCAAGCCTTGCGCAGGGCAACCGGATCCTGACGGGTGGTGATGGCGTGCAGGTCGACGATGCAGTAGAGACAGTCATACTCATCCTGCATGTTGACCCACTGGCGCAGCGCGCCCATGTAGTTGCCGATGGTCAGCTGGCCGGAGGGCTGCGCCCCGCTCAATACGATTGGTTTGGTCATGAGAGTAGTAATCCTTGTTATTCAGCCAGTCCGGCGCGCGCTTAGCTCAGCAGCGCATCGAGCTGGGAAAAGTGTTCGAACACCCAATCAGGTTGGGAGTCGGCAATGGGACGGCCGTAGTTGTAGCCATAGGTGAGCCCCACCACCTTCATGCCAGCCGCCTTGGCCGCCAGCACATCATTTTCGGAGTCACCCACCATCAGGGTGCGAGCCGGGCTCACCCCCAACTCCTGGCAAGCATGCAGCAAGGGCTCCGGGCTCGGTTTTTTGACCGGCACGCAATTGCCGCCAAGCCAGAGCGAAAAGCAATCGCTGATGCCAAGAGCATCCA
The DNA here is from genome assembly GCF_041929505.1 of Aeromonas sp. MdU4. NCBI lineage: Bacteria > Pseudomonadati > Pseudomonadota > Gammaproteobacteria > Aeromonadales > Aeromonadaceae > Aeromonas > Aeromonas sp. MdU4. The sequence continues at coordinate 18,449 of NZ_JBHFMW010000021.1, forward strand.
GAATAGGCGCGACAAAGTCGCTCGGCTTGTTGGTCACGACCGCCTGCTGGTAGCCCAGGGTTTGCAGGCGACGCAGACTCTGCGCCACCCCGTCATACATGGCCAACCCCTGCAGCAAGCAGGCGTTGTAGTGCTGGAAAAAAATCGGGCGGGCCTTGGTAAACAACTCGGGATCCGCTTCGCGATAGGCGAGCGCCCGCTGGATCAACTTGTCGGCGCCATTGCCGACCCAGGTACGGATCACAGCTTCATCAGCCTGCGCCAGACCCAGATCGGTAAGAGTCAGATTGACCGCCAGCGCCAGCTGGGCGGCACTGTCGATCAGGGTGCCATCCAGATCGAACAGCACCAGATCAAAGGGACGCTCAGCGTGTGACATGAGCCAGCTCCGCACGCATCTGGTCAATCACAGCCTTGTAGTCAGGCTGGCTGAAAATGGCAGAACCGGCAACGAACATGTCGGCACCCGCTTCGGCAATTTCACGGATGTTGTCGACCTTTACCCCGCCATCGATCTCGAGACGGATATCGCGGCCGCTCTCGTTGATCAGACGACGCACCTGACGCAGCTTGTCGAGGGTGCCGGGGATGAAGCTCTGGCCACCGAAGCCCGGGTTGACCGACATCAGCAGGATCACGTCCAACTTGTCCATCACATACTCGAGGCAGGAGAGCGAGGTGGCCGGATTGAGCACCAGACCCGCCTGGCAGCCCATCTCCTTGATCAGGCCCAAAGAGCGGTCAACATGGTCGGAGGCTTCCGGATGGAAGGTGATGAGGGACGCACCCGCCTTGGCGAAATCAGGAATGATGCGATCCACCGGCTTAACCATCAGGTGCACGTCGATGGGGGCCTCGATACCAAAGTCACGCAGCGCCTGACAGACCATGGGGCCGATGGTCAGGTTGGGGACATAGTGGTTGTCCATCACGTCGAAGTGAACCACGTCGGCACCGGCAGCCAGCACCTTGGCTACATCGTCACCCAGACGGGCAAAATCGGCAGAGAGGATCGAGGGGGCAATCAGAAAGTCTTTCATCAGCATCATCCATTGGCAGCCAGGGAGAAAAAGCGGCGCAATTTTAACGTAAATGACCGACGAAAACGACTCGAATGCAGGGGAAATGGGCTGTAGCCCTCCCCTTCGCCCCTGGCAATTCACCCGGCTCCCCGGAAGAGCGACCCTCTGACAATAAAAACGGCACCTTCGGGTGCCGCATTGTGTTTTATGTCAGCGAGAGCAGGTCGCTATCGCTGGGGTAGTAGCCCTGCTCCGGCTCGATGCCGGGGGGATAAAGCGCCAACAACTCGGCCACCTTGTTGCGGGTACCGCCGTTGCGGCTGATGGTGCGCTTGACCAAAATCTCGTCGAGACGAGCGCCACGATAAAGCTCACGCGTCAGCTCGATATCGTGGTTGCTGATCAGCACCGGCACCCCCTTGTGGGCAGCGGTGTGGCGAGCCAATCGCGCCAAGATCGCCTGATCATCCAGAGTAAACCCGCCTGCGGCATAGCTGGTAAAACTGGCGGTGGTGGAGAGCGGCGCGTAGGGGGGATCGCAGTAGACTACCCAATCCTCTTCGGCACGATTGATGGCATCGGCGTAACTCTCGCAGATAAAGGTCGCTTTCTGCGCCTTCTCGGCAAAGGCCCACAGCTCTTTTTCCGGGAAATAGGGCTTTTTATAGGAACCGAACGGAACGTTGAAACCGCCTTTCTTGTTGTAGCGGCACAGACCGTTGAAACCGTGACGGTTGAGGAACAGGAACAGCAGTGCTCGCTCGAAGGTGGTCTCGGTCTGATTGAACTGGGTACGCAGCCGATAATAGGCCGCCTTGTGGTTGTGCTCTGCCACAAACAGCTTGCGCGCCTCGGCAATAAAACTATCCGGCGTCAGCTTGAGATGGTTGTAAAGGCAGATCAGATCCGGATTGATGTCATTGAGCACATAAGCGTCATAGTCAGTGTTGAGAAACACTGAACCCGCCCCGACGAAGGGCTCCAGCAACACACGCCCGGCCGGCAGGCGCTCGGCAATCTCTTCAACCAGGGAGTATTTTCCCCCGGCCCATTTTAAAAAAGCGCGTGTTTTCTTCATGGAAATCCGGTGTGTAAGAAGGCAAGACCCAAAAAGGGGGGAGATTCTACCCCCTTATCCGGTATCAAGGCTATTGCTTCAGCTCTTTTTGTACCTGTGCAAACGACTTGGGCCAGGGCTGCCCTTTCAGCAACTCGGGAGATAGCTTGCGAATGGCGCTTTTGGCCTGAGCCAAGCCAGCATAATCTCCCTGCAACACCACATACCAGGGGCTCCCGCGGAACTTGGTCTGATAGACCCATACCTTGCCAGCCAAGCCATGCTCGGCAACAAACTGATCCACCGCCTTGGTGTTGCTCGCCCCCATCAGCTGGATGCTGTAGTGGTTGCGTGGTTTCTTGTTCAGGGTGGCAACCGGTGTCAGGTCAACCTTGGGGGCGGGCGCTGCAGCAGACTCGCTGTTAGCCGCTTTGGTGGTGGCGACCGCAGGCGTCGCAGTTGTCACCGGGCTCTGCGCCTTGGTGGTGCTGGCAGGCGCCGTGGTTGCAACGGCACCACTGGCGGGCACCTCGTTCGGACTCTTGCCGGTTATTTCATCCACCACATCGGTAGGCAGGGCGCCACTCACCTTGGGCTCGGTCATCAGCTTTTGCACGACCTCATCAGAGATCACCACACGACGCCCTTCGTAATTGGTTGACTCGGTGGTGACGGTTTCGCCCTCCACCGATTTCGGCAACACTTTCACATCTGGCTGCCAATCCTTCACTACCCCGTTGGGATTGCTGGCCACATCGCTGTTTTGCCCCCCTTGCGCAGTAGCATTGGCATTCGAGCCACCGGCGGTGAGAGGGTCTCCTCCAGCTACCGGAATAGGCAACGCAGTAGTCTGGGCCGGATCCTGCGGCGACGGTTTGCTGGCACCATCAAACAACGCAGGCAACAGGTAGCTCAGTGCCAGCAGAGCGCCAGCAACCAGGGCGATGAGGGTGGCAATCTTCTTGACAGGCAACTCCGCCTGACGCTTCTTGGGTCTTCTGTCGGTCATGATATCCTCCAGTAACTGCATGATGGTGGACGGATGTCCGTTCGCCGTTTTCAGGATCTCTTCCACTTGCGGCTTGGGCAAGAGGGTCGCCGGGATCTTGAGCTCTTTGGCTTTTTCATACAAGAAGATGCGCTGCTCGGGCGGGCTCAGTGGCGGCACTTCCAGCTCAAGGGCGGGCATGGCGCGCCCTTTCAATAGTGCTCGTTGACTGCGACACCAACCGTCACTGCCCGAAACAATAATGGCCAGTTGATGGGGAACAGCCAGGGTATCGTTTTGCCGGATGAGCGCCCAGAGTTCACCTGGCAACTCGGCAGGCAACTGGTCAGCGCGCTCGATAATCAGCAGCAGGGTGGCAGGCTTGCTCCCCTCCAGCATGCGAAAGAAACTGTCAGCCAACGCATCCTGTGGGTTGAACAGGGGGCGCGCCACCACCTGCGGCAACAACAATTGACGTACATCCACCATTTTCATGGCAGGTGTACCAATCAGGCTCACTACGCGCACTTTTTCCGGCAACTTGCCCAGTAGGGACTCACACAGAGTGCTGCGACCGCTACCGGCTTTTCCGGAGAGAAAAATAAAAGGATGGTTGAATTCAATCAGATGCAGCAGCCGGTCAACCAGCTGCCGCTGGGAAGGAAGGTTTAGCAGTTTATTCGTCACGACCAGACTCGATCACCGCCATCAATGCAGCATCGGAGACATCGGCAACCACTTGGGCATGCCCAATCCCGACAGGTAGTACCAGACGCAGTTTGCCTTCCAGCACCTTTTTATCCCTGCGCATATGGCGAATAAAGGCGGCAAAATCCATCTCTGCAGGCGCCTTGATCGGCAAATTGGCAGCCAACAGCAGAGCTCGAACCCGAGTGACGTCCGCTTCGCTCATATCGCCACGGGCCAATGCCGTATACGCAGCCAACATGGTACCAGCCGCCACAGCCTCGCCATGGAGCCAATTACCATAGCCTTGCTCGGCCTCGATGGCATGACCAAAGGTGTGACCCAGATTGAGCAGCGCACGGACACCGTGCTCGGTCTCATCTTGCCCGACCACATCGGCCTTGATCTCGCAGCAACGTTTAATGGCATAGGCCAGCGCGGCAGATTCCAGCTGTTGCAGACGCATCATGTTCTGCTCCAGCCAGCTGAAGAAATCAGCATCCCAAATGATGCCGTACTTGATCACCTCGGCCATTCCCGCAGCAAATTCGCGAGCAGGCAAGGTACTCAGACACTGAGTATCGATAACAACCTGCTTGGGCTGATAAAAAGCACCAATCATGTTCTTGCCGAGAGGATGGTTGACAGCGGTTTTACCACCGACAGAAGAGTCAACCTGGGAGAGCAGAGTGGTCGGGATCTGGATAAAAGGAATGCCACGTTGATAGCTTGCTGCCGCAAAGCCCACCACATCCCCGATCACACCGCCCCCCAGAGCGATCAGTGTGGTATCACGCCCATGGTTGGTTGCAAGCAGAGCAGACATGATCTGCTCATAGGTCGCCAGGTTTTTGTACGCTTCCCCATCCGGCAGGATCAGATGTTCAACCTGAAAACCGGAGAGTAGTGCTGTTACCCGTTCAAGATAGAGCGGAGCTACGACCGTGTTGGTCACGATCATCACCCGCTTGCCCTTGATGGTTGATGCCAGCACCTCTGGGTGCTGCAACAATCCGGCAGCTATCTCGATGGGATAGCTGCGTTCACCCAATTCGACCTTCAACCGTTCCATGGACGCCCTCTAGATTACATACCGATCAGCTTTACAATTTGATTGGCAACGATTTTTGCGCTCTGATCATCCGTCTGGATAACAAAGTCTGCCACTTCTTCATACAGGGCGTTGCGCTCTTGTGCCAGACGCTCGAGCACTTCACGCGGCGGCTCTTCGGTCTGTAGCAGAGGGCGGCGTTTGTCTCGCTGTGTGCGCGCCAGCTGCTTTTCAATAGTGGTTTCGAGGTAGACCACGATGCCACGAGCAGACAACTTGTTGCGGGTTTCGCGACTTTTGATGGCACCGCCACCGGTCGCCAGCACGATACCCTGCTGCTCTGACAATTCGCCGATCACCTTCTCTTCGCGAATCCGAAAACCTTCTTCGCCTTCAACATCGAACACCCAGCCGATATCAGCACCACTGCGGCGCTCTATCTCATGATCTGAGTCGAAAAACTCCATATGCAGTTGTTCTGCCAGATGTCTACCTATGGTGCTCTTGCCCGCACCCATGGGACCTATCAGGAAAATATTGCGTTTCTCAGCCATGTCTTTTCGTTAGTAATTACAAACTGTACGACCCCGATAAATACTGGACCGGGGTACCTATGAACCTTATCTTGCGATGGATCAGGAGGGGGATTATCTCAATAGATATCGGGACTGGCAACCGCAGCCCTCACGCCCCAGCCTCATTGGGGCGTAAGGTTATATGTGTTTTGCCCTCACATGTAAAGCATTCAAAAGGCGTCGGTGACTATCTTGGGCGTCACGAAAATCAGCAATTCCCGCTTTTTGTTCTCACTGGTGGTCTTGCGAAACAAGGCCCCCAATCCGGGAATATCGCCTAGCAACGGCACCTTGGTGACATCACTCTTGATAGTCTGTTGATAGATACCGCCGAGCACCAGCGTCTCGCCATTATTGACCAGCACCTGAGTGGTGATGGACTGGGCGTTGATGGAAACAGCATCACCAGTACCGGTCGGCACTGTTTCACCCTTGGTATCCTGGGTCACGGTCAGATCGAGAATAACCCGATTATCTGGCGTGATCTGTGGTGTCACTTTCAGGCTCAACACCGCTTTTTTGAAGGTGACCGAGGTCGCCCCGCTGGAAGAGGATTCCACATAGGGGATCTCGGTACCCTGCTCGATCAGCGCCGGTTTCTGGTTAGCCGTAGTCACCCGCGGACTGGCAATAATCTCGGCCTTGCTCTCTTTCTCCAGTGCCGACAGCTCGAGATCCAGCAAGGTACCATCTGCCAGACGAGCAACCTGAAATGCCAATGTACCTGCAGCATTGGTCACCGGCAGGTTGACGTTCAGACGATCATCGGCCGTCGGACGAGCCATCGTTGTATCAATGTTCTTCGTACCAGTAATTAAATTTCCATTACCTGAACTGTCATTCCCCTCAATAGAACCCGAAGTGCTATTGCCATGACCATCATTCTTGGTCACCCCCCAACGCACGCCAAGCGCCTCATCAAAACCGTCGTCGATAGTCACCATGCGTGCTTCAATGACGACCTGCTTGACCGGAATATCGAGGATATCCAGCATCCTCTTGATGCTGCTAATCACATCCGCCGTATCTTTGACCACCAACACGTTGGTACGCTCATCCACACTCACGGCCCCACGGGATGACAGCAGCTTGGTACTCTGGGACGATAGCAAGGCGGCCACTTCCGAGGCTTTGGCATAGTTGATCTGCAGATATTCGGTATAAAGCGGTGCCAGGTCAGCGACCTGATTGCGACTCTCCAGCTGCTGCTTCTCGCGAGTCGCGATCTCCTCTGCCGGAGCAACCAGCAGAATATTGTTGTCCAGTCGTTTATCCAACCCACGAACCTTCAAAATAATGTCTAGTGCCTGTTCCCAGGGCACCCCATCCAGCCGCAGCGTGATATTCCCCGCTACAGAGTCGGTGGTCACCAGATTGAGATTGTTGAAATCGGCGATCAACTGCAACACGGTTCGCACAGGAATATCCTGAAAGTTCAATGAAATCGGCTTTCCTTGGTACTGTTTGCCAGCCGTGGCTGCAGTGCGCTTTTTCACCTCGATAATGAAGAGCTTCTCAGCCTGATCGTAACGGTAATCAAACTGGCCATTGATCGACAATTCAAACAGGGTATCACTCCCCTGCCGGGATACCTCGACCTGAGATACCGGAGTCGCAAAATCCTGTACATTGATCAGATTAAGCAAGCCATCCGGTACACGAGTACCATGGAATTTTGCCAACACGGTTTGTCCACGGCTGCTCACATCAACAGCCGCCGAACTGTTGTCCAGCGTTACCAGAAATTCACCCTGGCCATCCTTGCCGCGACGAAAATCCACACCGGTAACCGAGTTGAAATAGGCACCATTGTTACCAGCACGACTCTGATAATCGTTGAGCACCGGTTTGGGGACCGCAGGAGCAGCAACCGGTGATGATACGGGAACTATCGGCATGGACTTGGCAACAACCTGGGAGTTGATGAGTGCCGATGGGGCAACAACAGGAACCGGGGAAGAACTAGTTGCTGTGGCCGCCGGAACGAGCAAGGCACTCTCCCCATTGATCAACGAAGACGATGCGCCCTCACCTAGAGAAACCAGCAACTTGCTGCCTTGCTGCTGAACCTGATAAGGCGCCAGCTGATCGAGGGCGATCTTGATATCCAAGCCAGCGCCCTTCCCTTCAACCTTGATATTGTCAACTCCCTGTTGCAGGATCGGCAACGGATTCACCTTCAGTGCCCCCACGGCACCAGGAACATGCAGTAAAAGCTGATTAGGTTGATAAGAGAGGCGATCGGTAAACCCGGTGACCGGTTCACTAAAACTAAGCTCCAGCTGCAACTGATCCGCCAGCAGCGGATTGACCTTTATCTCTTGCAAGGTTGCCACAGCCCATGCCTGGCTAAAGGCACTGGCGCAAAACAGCAAAGCCACTTTGGTTACACGATCGACGGTTGTTCTCATTGCTGTTCGTCCCTGATTATTGTTTTTCTTGCACATTGGCCATCGCCAGCTGGGTTTCTCTCGTTACCCAGCACCCCTTCCCGTCCGGAATGGTCTCCAGCAAATCCACTGCAGTGGCAGTAATCTTGATGACCCTGCCCTGATCAAGCCCCATATACTGGTTGAGGCCTACCCGCATCGACTGACCATCGGGGGTACGAACCAATGCCCACAACTGGCCTTTTTTACCTAACGACCCTTGCATGGACAGGCTGGCAAGCGGGTAGTTTTCCAACACCTCTTTCTCCCTGTCCATCACACTCTGAGCGCAGTCAGGCTTTAGCTTGGCACTGCTTTCAATCCCGGTACTCGCCTCTGGTTGCGGCATCATAAAAGGACTGCGCAGCTCTCGCTGCTGATAGTGCATGGGAGAAAAGGGCTTCAGCTCAGGTAAGGGTTCGATAGGAATAGGGGGTCTTGCCTTGGTCTGAGCAATATAAGTATCCATATCCTCCTGGCCACCACACGCCGCCAGCAGGAGAGCAGGGAACAACCAGCAGATACGTCTCATTGTTTCTGCTCCACTGTTTTACCGTTGTACTTATAAGTCTTGGCCAGCATCGACATCGAAATCAGGTCTCCCGCATCCTTGTTTTGACCCAGAGTAAAGGAATCCAGGATCACGATACGGGGCAAGGCCGCCATGTCAGCTGTGAACTTGCCAATCTCATGGTAATTTCCCACAACTTCGATCCGCATTGGCAACTCGGTCGAGAACTCGTGCTTGATCTCGGGCTCCCAGTTGATGCGATTGAGCTTCAGGCCGTTATCTGTTGCTATAAAGCTGATATCGTCCAATAAACCAGCCACCTCATGGGTATTTGGTAGCTGCTTGAGCTGGGTATCAACCATCTGCTCCAGTTTCACCATTTGTACCTTGTAAGCCCCCAGATTGGCCGCCAGCATCGCCTTGCTTTCAAACTGGGATTTTAACTCAGCCTCCTTGGCTGTCTCCTGGGTCAAATTAGTCAAGGAGTTGGCAATCACGTAGTAATAAATTGCACCACCAGTCAGTACACAGCAAAACAGGATAAATATTCCTTTGGCCCATTTTGGCCAGCTCGCAATGTTATTCAGATCAAGCTCATTGAGTTGCTGAAGGTTCATTTGCTCTCCTTGGCCACATCCCCTGCAGCCACGGCGTTATTGGCGATCAGGAACATCATGGAAAACTGGCTCAGCGAAACAGGCGCAACATCTGCGGCAAAAATAGTGCTGATCTTCGACTGGCCCAGCCAACCGGAGCCATCGATCCGGCGCATCATACTGGCCACCCGACCATACGCCTCGGTCTTGCCGTTCACATCGATAATGTTGTTCTGCATGGCGAGGGTATTGAGATAGACCCCGTTAGGCACCAGCGAAGGTAGCTGGTTGAATAAGCGAACGGGCACATTACGACGCATTTGCAGGTGTTCGATAAGCTGCATCCTGTCGATCAGCTCTTTGCGACGCTCCTTGAGCAAACGAATCTCACCCAATTGCGCATCGAGAATGGTCATCTCTTGTACCAACCGCTGATTGCGTTGCTGCTGGGCACCTATCTGACGTTCAACCAACCAGTCAGCAACAAAGCTCAATACCACAGTGACCAACACAAAAAGCCCCAGCAAGGCCCCAAATTGTTTCTTTTGTCGCAGGGATTTGGCTTCACGCCAAGGCAGGAGGTTTATATTTGACATGGTGTGAAACTCCTCAGAGCCAACCCAAAAGCGGTCATGTATTTCGCACCATGCACCAGCTCGACCTCACCTTTGGGTTTACCAAACAGCGCGAACAGATCCGGGTGTAACACCTCGCAATTGACCTCATCCTTGACCTGCACCAACAAGCCAGGCAGCAGACTGCCGCCTCCCGTCAACACCAGTTTTGATATTTCACGATAACCGGACGAGCTGCAAAAAAGCTGGATGTTGCGACGCACCTGCTGCAACAAGGCATTAATGTGGGGCATCAACACATCCAGTTCATGATCAACAGGCAGGGTACCTTTGGTCTTGGCTTGTTCTGCTTCATCCAGCGTCATGCCATAAAAAGAAGAGAGGGCCTGGCTATATTGATCGCCGCCAAAGTTCTGTAAACGGGAATAGATCACCTCCCCTTTAACTAAAGCCGCAAATGTCATGGCGCTGGCACCAATATCGATGACCCCGACAGGCCGTTCACTTTCCTTCACTTCTGGCAAGCAGGCCACCACGGCACGACCCAACGCATGAGCGCCGACATCGACGACCTTAACCGCGATCCCCGCCTCAGCCAGTGCACTAACCCTGCCATTGACGCTCTCTGTCCGTGCGGCACTCAGCAGGACATCCTGACGCTCCTCATTATTGCTGCTATTGCCCAAGACTTCGAAATCGAGACTCACTTCATCCAGGGGAAAAGGAATGATCTGTTCAGCCTCAAGCTGCACCTGATTTTCCAGCTCTTTCTCGCCAAGACGAGCATCAATTTGGATGACCTTGGTGATGACATTGGAACCGGTCACCGCTGTGGCAGCAAAATCACTGTTAACGGGAATGAGACGCTTGAGGGTTTTGAGAGATTGGCTGACGCGCTCGATATCTTGCAACTGATAATCTACCAGCGTCCCCTTCGGGGTAGCAATATCGGCAACAGCGTCAAGATGCAGTTTACCGGGACGTCCGCTAAGGGCGACGGCCTTGATGGTCTGACTACCAAAATCAATGCCCACCAGCGGGAGGAGGGATCCCTTGTTTAATAGCCCAAACATATACACATCCATGCGTTATTGGGTTTTCTTCCTGGATTGAGTGTAGGACACCCCATCAGAGGACGGCTTCATCCATCCTAAATGCTCCAACTATCAATGTCATAAAGTTTATACCGAAAAGTGACCCACCTCGCTTTCTTCCTCAAGGGCGAGAGCCTTGGTTATTGCGCACTGTAGTGCTAACCTCTCCCATCCTTTTCGGTGGGCAGCCCGCCACAGGAAAACCTCGAATTCCAGCTGGCAAAAGGGCTATACTCTGCGCCCGTTGGCTAATTTTAAGACGATTGGTAGTTCTTCCATGCTGAAATGGCTCGTTCGCCTGTTTATTGTCATGATGCTGGGTGCAGTGCTGGGTGTCGCCAGCCTCATCGGTATCTACTTTTATATCAAACCCCAACTGCCCGATGTCACAGCACTACGTGATGTCAAACTGGCGACCCCGATGCGGGTATACAGCCGGGATGGGGAGTTGATCGCCCAATATGGCGAAATTCGTCGCATACCGTTGCGTCTGGACGAAATTCCCCAATCCATGATCGATGCCGTACTGGCGACCGAAGATGCCCGTTTCTATGAACACCCGGGTATAGACCCGATTGGTATCATTCGGGCTGCCTCAGTCTGGGCAGTGTCCGGTCACGCTCGCCAGGGCGCCAGTACCATTACCCAGCAGGTTGCACGTAACTTCTTTCTGAGCAATGAAAAAACCATCGTCCGCAAGATAAAGGAAGTATTCCTGGCTTGGCGGATCGAGCAAAATCTCTCCAAAGACGAGATCCTAGAGCTTTACCTCAACAAGATCCCGCTTGGTTACCGCTCCTTCGGCATCGGTGCTGCCGCTCAGGTCTACTTCGGCAAAGAGGTGAAGGATCTGGGACTGGACGAGATCGCCATTATCGCCGGTCTGCCCAAAGCGCCATCCATGCTCAACCCGATCCGCTCCCCCGAGCGCGCCTTTGCTCGCCGCAATGTAGTACTGGGCCGGATGCTGGAAACCGGCAAGATCACCCAAGCCCAGTTTGACGAAGCATCCAAGATGCCGATCAAGGCTCGCTATCACGGCGCCGAAGTGACCCTGAACGCCCCCTATCTTGGCGAGATGGTTCGCCAGAAGATGGTGGAACAGTTCGGGGAAGATGCCTACACCATGGGTCTGCACGTCTACACTACGGTCTCTGCCGAACGTCAACGGGCAGCCAGACAAGCTCTGCTGGATGGGGTCTTTGCCTACGATATGCGCCACGGTTATCGCGGTCCGACCGCACAACTGTGGAAAGCGGGAGAAACCAGCTGGGATTACGAACAGATCCTCACCCATCTGAGTAATCAACCCACCTATGACCCACTGATAGCGGCTGTTGTCACCAAACTAGGCGACCGCAGCGCAACCTTGGTATTGAAAAATGGCAAGGAAGCCGAGCTGGGCTGGGACGGAATCAAATGGGCCCGCTCATTTATCACTGATGACCGTCAGAGTTATGCCCCGAAATCAGCGCGCGATGTACTGAAAGTCGGCGCCCAAATCTGGGTGCGGGAACAAGGTGAGTCGCTCCTGTTGGCCCAGATCCCGGACGTTAACGCCGCGCTGGTGGCCATGAACCCGAAAAATGGTGCATTGGAAGCGCTGGTCGGTGGTTTCAGCTTCGAACTGTCCAAATTCAACCGGGTGGATCAGGCGCGTCGTCAGATCGGTTCCAACATCAAGCCTTTCCTCTATGCCACCGCGCTGGAGCATGGCTATACCCTGGCATCGCTGATCAATGATGCCCCCATCAACCAGTGGGATCCGTCAAAAGGGCCCATGTGGCAGCCCAAGAACTCCCCTGCCGTCTATGACGGCCCGACTCCACTGCGCCTGGGTCTGGCCAAATCCAAAAACGTGATGTCGGTACGACTGATGCGCGCCATCGGTCTGGATACCTATATCGACGGTCTGACCCGCTTTGGTTTCCCCCGCGACTTCATCTCTCCCCATGAGTCGCTGGCGCTGGGAGCAGCCGAATTCACCCCTCTCGAGGTGGTGCGTGGTTACTCGGTGCTGGCCAACGGTGGCTTCCTGGTTACCCCGTACTTTATTGATAAAGTCACCGACAGCCTGGAAAACACCCTGTATCAGGCCAATCCTGCGATTGCGTGCACCACTTGTGAACAGCAAACCGTCGGACAAGAAACCCCATCGGCCGCGACACCGACTACAGAGGGTTCGGCGCAGAATGGCGTGCTGACGTCCACCACTCCGGCGATCGCCCCTCATACCATCAGTGCCCAGAGCTCATTCCTGATCACCGATACCCTGAGCACCGCGATCTGGGGTGGCAACGGCTGGCGCGGTACTGGCTGGCGTGCCGCCCGTGACCTCAAACGTCACGATATCTCCGGCAAAACCGGTACGACCAACGAATCCCGTGATGCCTGGTTCTCCGGCTATACCCCGGATATTGTGGCAACTTCCTGGATTGGTTTTGACAACCACCAACGTGGCTTGGGTCGTGCGGAATTTGGCGGTGGTGCAGCGCAACCTATCTGGATCGACTTCATGAAAGTTGCCTTGAAGAAGCTACCGGAGAACAAGATGCCGGTTCCCGAGGGGATTATGACGGTCAAAATCGACAGCGAAACCGGTCTGTTGTCTGCCGGTGGCGGCACCGACGAATACTTCAAGGAGGGGACCGAGCCAACCCGTTATGCCACCCCCAGCTCGGATGGCAATCAGGTCTATGGTGGGGACAATCCCGATGTGGAAGGGCCTGTCTCTACCGACGATATCTTCTAAGCTGCTCTCGCAGCAGAAAAAACCGGCAGCCTTGGCTGCCGGTTTTTTTATTAGGCCAACTGTTTGGTCATCAACGTAGCTATCGAGGCGGCCAGCTCGTTGAAACAGGGGCGACGCACCGAGTAGTGGCGATAGAGCAGCGAGATGGTCCGCCCAGGTACCGGATCGATGACAGGCCGATAGCTTACCCCACCCTCATCATGATCGGCAGGTACCGCCAATTGCGGGATCAAGGTCATACCACTGCCTGCTGCTACCATGTTGCGCAGGGTCTCAAGACTGGTGCCCTTGAAGCGTTGATCTTCACCGATACCACCGGCAAAACAGAACCCCATCGCCTGATCACGCAGACAGTGCCCATCGGCCAGCATCAACAGTTTTTTTCCCTTTAAATTGCCTAGCGGCACCTGCCTGGCCTTGGCTTCCGGATGATGACAAGGTACCGCCAGCCACATCGGCTCATGGTATAGCTGAATTGAACCAAACCCTTCCATGCCATCCATCTCGGCCAGGATGACACAATCCAGCTCTCCCTCCTCCAGCCTCTTCAACAAAGTCTGGGTCTGCTCCTCATAGAGATAGAACTCGAGCTGGGGAAAGCTTTCACGCAAAGTTTGAATAATTCGTGGCAACAGATAGGGGCCAACGGTCGGGATGAAACCAATGTGGATCTCCCCGGACATCGGCTCGGAGAAGTGCTGGCCAATGCCTTTCAGCTCACGCACCTCCTTGAGCACCCGACGCGCCTGATGAGCCATGGCATCACCCGCCGGAGTAAACAGCACCTTGCGGGAGGTGCGTTCGATAAGAATAACCCCAAGCTCATCCTCAAGTTTGCGCAGTTGACCACTCAGGGTTGGTTGGCTAACAAAACAGCGCTCGGCCGCCTTGCGAAAATGCTTTTCCTCATCCAGCGCCACCAAATATTCAAGATCGCGAAGATTCATACAGCAAGAGTCCTGCCAGGCAAACGGGTCATCAGCATGCACAATATCACCCTGTGGGACAAGCCATCTTCCAGACCTGATAACCCGCCAGCCACACCTCCAATAGAAAAAGCCCGATAACCTTGCGGCGATCGGGCTTGTCAGCTTAACGAAAAATCACACCCTGAAGCGACGTACCATATCCTGCAACTGGGTTGCCAGATGGTTCAGCTCATTACATGCCTGGGCCATCTGGGTAGCACCGGCAGCTACCTCTTCTGAAGCATGGCTGATATTAACCACGTTACGGTTGAGCTCCTCACTGACTGCCCCCTGCTCCTCCGTCGCAGTCGCAATCTGGATATTCATGTGGGAAATGCTGCTCACCGAGCCACTGATCTGGGAAATAGACTCCCCGGCTTCCCGAGCGGTAGAGACAGTGGTATTCATCAGCTCCTGGCTCTGTTGCATGGTACTGCCTGCCTGTTCAGCACGCTGCTGCAACTCGGCAATGATGGTATTGATCTGGGAGGTAGAGTCCTGGGTTCGTTTCGCCAGAGTGCGCACCTCATCGGCAACGACAGCAAAACCTCGTCCCTGTTCACCAGCTCGAGCCGCTTCAATAGCTGCGTTCAGTGCCAGCAGGTTGGTCTGTTCGGCAATGCCGCGGATCACCTCCAGCACCATACCGATATTGCGGCTATCGTCCCCCAGCTGGCGGATCACCACGGCGGTGCTCTCTATCGCCCCGGCCACACGCTCGATACGTTGAATGGAATCATTGACAGTCTTAGCGCCAAGCTCTGCTGTCTCGCTGGCCGAGGTCGCTGCACTGGCGGCATCACTGGTATTGCGAGATACCTCCTGAACGGTGGCCTGCATCTCGTTCATCGCCGTAGCCAACTGGTTCAGCTCGTGTTGCTGGGCATGCATGTTGTTGGCTGACTGGCTGGCGACCGAACTGATCTCTTCAGCAGCCGAGCTCAATTGCACCACCGATCCAGAAACTTCACTGACCAGTGTACGCAAATTGGTCTGCATCTCGCCAAACCCTTTGGCCAACGTGCCCAACTCATCATTATTGAACTGCTGCATATCGATGCGGGAAGTCAGATCACCAGAGGAGACCCTGCGAGTCTGCTCCAGCAGCGCCATCACCGGGTTGCGGATCTGACCGGTCAGCAACCAGGCAATCACCACTACAAAACCCAGGGTCACCAGGCTCACGATAATGCTCATGGTTCTGGCACTGTCGTAGAGATTGGCCACATCTTTTGTCATCCGCTCGGCGATCTCGTTATTGATTTCCCGCAGTCGCAGCGACTTGGAGCCAGCCTCTTCCAACGCGACACGGGTCTCGTTTTTACGCAAACTTCTGACACGATCCAAATCACCCGTTGCAAATGCGTTCATCAGCTCTTCATGCACCACAAAATACTTGGCTCCCGCACTTAACAGCTGCTCATAGGTCTGTTTCTCTTCATCGGTCGTAAAGGGCAAAGCACCGTATTTCTGGGCCGCAAGATCAAACTCCTGCTTGGCCTTGTTAAAGGTCAGCGTCCGTTCACTCACCTCCTGATTATCCTTGTTAAGCCCACCTATCACCTGAGCCAGCTCGGAACGCCGAGCATCCAAAATGGCGATATGCATCTGGCTGGCATAACGGGTCGAAGGCAGCATATTGGTGGTGATGGTCTCGGTATCACCATAAAGCTTTGCTAGCTGACTAATTGAAAACCACGCCAAGCCCAGAACCAGCAGAGCCAGAATGGCAAATCCGGCACTCAACTTTTGGCCGATAGACATGTTTTTGAACATATAAGGGCTTCCTTGAAATGAGTCTTCACTCCCGCAACATCCCTCGGGAATGGTCATATAGAGCATAGCCTGCACATAGAAAACGGAAGGATTTCATATCGTTTCTGTGCGTGCTTGGCTATCGGCCCAAGCCTCGACTCCTGAAGCCCCCCGGCCTTTCATTCAGAAAAATAGTCACTTCTTCAAGGTTATAAGATGCTGACGAAATCCATCCAGGTCTCCCAAGAAGTCGGCAATGCGGATAGGGGTCACCCGGCCATGACGAGTCAACCCCAACGTGGGATAACCCTGGCCGCCCAGTTGCTTAAGCCATCCCTGACTATCTGCCAGATGTTGCAGAAGGGGGGCCTGCAGATAGGCTTGCAGGAATGCCTCGGCCACGATGCCCTGCTCTGCCGCCAGCGTGACAAGAAATTCCGGCGTTCCAATCCAGAGCCCATCCCGATAGTGGGATTGCTGGATCCGGTGCAGCATGGTCAGGCCATCGCCACCCAGTGCGGTAACAGCAAGGACCGCACGGATCGGCGGCTCGGAGTCCAGCAGACACCCTTCCCGCAGCAACAAGTCGTTGAAGTAACGCTCGCCAAAATGTTGGCCGGTCAGTGCTTCGATCCGCTGATCATAGGGGCGCACATAATCACGCAATGCCTCGCCCATTGGCTGACGGCGGCTGCCAAGCCAGAGACCACCCGCATGCAGCTCGATCTTGAGCCCGGGGATACCTGCTGCCGCCAGCAACAGAGGGGCTGCGCCGTAGCACCAGCCACAAAGCGGGTCATAGACATAATGGAGGGTTGTTGGCTGTTCGTTCATCTTCATTCTCACTTCAATCTTGGCTAACAAACCGGGCCATCAGGCCCGGTAAACAACGCACGGAGTGCAGGTTCAGTGGCTTACCACTTCATCTCACCGGTATTGACCTTGGCTCCGATGGCCAGACCATCGTCAACCGGCAGCGAGGGATAGGCCTTCTTCAAGCTATCGATCAGTTGGCCGGAGTTCTTCGCCTTGGCCAGCTCTTGCTCGAAACGCTGCACATAGCCGCGGGTAAAGGTCACCGCTTCGCTCCCTTTCGGTTCAGCACCCAGGAAGTGGCCCGGCACTACCCGCTCGGGTTTCAGCGCCAGCAGCTTGTCAAGAGCCTGAACCCAGTTGCTGCGGGCCGCTTTGGTCTGGCTGTCTGCCATCCAGACATGCACACCATGGTAGACCGGCACACCACCAAAAGCGGTCTTGATGGAAGGGGCCCAGAGGTAGGCATTCGGGGTGTTCATCTCTTTAATTTCGATCTTCTGGCCATCCAGCGTCAGGTGGCTAGCAGTTATCACTTGCGGCACGGTCAGGCTCTTCGGTGCACCTTTGCCCAGGATCGGTCCCCAGTAAGCCAGTTTGGCATCCTTGGTCTCCTTGATGTGATCGACCACGTGCTGGTCGGCCAGCACCTTCACACTGGGGAAGGCGGCCAGCACAGGTTCCAGACCGAAGTAGAAGTCGGGATCGCCGGCACTGATATAGACAGTGGTCAACTGCTTGCCGCTCTTCTTGATCATGTCGACCAGCGCCTGACCATTCTGCACGTCGAACTGGGCATCGATCAGGATTGCCTCTTTGTCACCGGTTACCAGTGAGGAGGAGACCGGGAAGATCGCCTTCTCGCCAGGGTTGTAGACGGTCACGCTCAGCGGCGCGGCCAGCGCGACGCCGCTCAGCAGGGTGGTTGCCAAAGTCAGGTTGCGGATCAGGGTGCGGTTCATCATCTATTCCTCATTAAATATTCGGGGGGTCATTTGATGGACACAGTGTATTGGATCACATAAGGTGCAAATACAGCGTAAAAAGCGCATCACTGTTGCACATATCGAACATATAGAGAGCCATACATGGATCGACTGACCGCATTGCGGGTCTTCGTCAGCGTAGTCGAACAGGGGAGCCTGAGCGGCGCCGGCGAGAAACTGGATATGTCGCGTGCCATGGTGTCGCGCTATCTGGCCGAGCTGGAGAGCTGGATGGGCGCCCGGTTGCTGCACCGCACCACCCGGCGTCTCAGCCTGACCGGGCCGGGCGAGGAGGCACTGAACCGGGCCCGCGCCATGCTGGCGCTGGGAGAGGAGATGGAGCAGATAGCCGTGAAGGGGGATGACGCCCCCAAGGGACAACTGCGGCTCACCAGCAGCTACTCCCTCTCGGAAGCCTTGCTGGTTGGCGCAGCCAACGACTATCTGGCGCAATATCCGGGCACCGCCATCGATATCCTGCTGCTGGATAGAACCGTCAATCTGGTGGAGGAGCGGATCGATCTGGCCGTGCGTATCACCAATGATCTCGACCCCAATCTGGTGGCTCGCCGCCTTGGCACCTGCCACTCGGTGGTCTGCGCCAGTCCGACCTATCTGGCCAACCACCCAGCGCCGCAACAGGTGCAGGATCTGGCGCTGCACAACTGCCTCACCTACACCTACTTCGGCAAGAGTCTGTGGGAGTTCAACGGCCAGGATGGCCCCGAGTCGGTGCCGGTCAGCGGCAACCTGAGTGCCAACATCTCTAACCTGCTGCTGGAGGCAACCTTGGGCGGCGCCGGGATCAGCCTGCAACCGCGCTACTCGGCCCAACCCTATCTGGAACGGGGGGAACTGATCCCTCTGCTGACCCAGTGGCAGCCCAAGCGACTCGGCGTTTACGGGGTGTATGCCACCCGAAAACAGATGTCACCGCTGCTGCGCAGCTTCCTCGATTTCCTGCTGGCCCGCATGGCGGCCGACCCGCTTTGGCGGGAGTGAAAACATCCAGCAATGCAGAAGGGGCCGCAGAGGGCCCCTTCTATCCAGCACAGCTTTACTCAATGCTGCATCAGGCTTCAAACCCAAACGGGGTAACCGGAGGCGTCACCTCCCCCTCTTCATCGACGAAGATGTCGCGGTACGCCACATAGATGGAGTAGTTGAGCGCCGGTATCACCACCAACAGACCAACCAGTAGCAGCACAGCGCCAAACAGCAGCAGGATGGCACAGAGGATCCCCCACCAGAAGAAGGGCCACATGTTGCGCCAGCAACCGGCAAAGCTGAGACGAGCCGCCTGCAAAATACCGACGTCGTGGAAATAGATGAGAGCCGGAGCGAAAGTGACCGCCATCAGCACTGGAATAACCAGCATCATCCCCACCAGCAACACGATCAGCAACTGCTGCACCTGCAGGGCCGATACCACCATGCTATCGGGATCCTGGGTCAGCACCGAGAGCAGACCCCACATGGAGAGCAATCCCACACAAACCAGCCCAATCAGGGTAAAGAGAGCCAATACAAGCAGACCGCCCAGCATCAGCGGCGTCAGTTTGTGACGAAAACCGGCAAAGAGGTCGTTGAATTTGAGCGCTTCGCCCCGGTATCCCCTGGCAGCGACCACAGCCCAACCAGCGCCCCACACCATGTAGAGCAGTTGGGAGAGCAGCCCACCGGCTGGCAACAAGTCGAGCACCATGCCGACACCAAACCAGAACACCACCATGGCGACGCTGGCACCCATCCCCTTGTTGAAGATATCGAACCCGCTGCGCACCCAGACCCAGCCACGGCTGAGTGGGTGGCGTGCCGGTGCTTGGCGCAAAGGGGATAATCCATTCATGTCGTCTCCTCGGAATATCGGTGGCATCAGTGCCGGATGCCGATTCTAGAGGCTGGGCACCAGTGACTCAATGGCGAAGCGAATGGTCCGCGACATAAAACCTGACGCAGTCAGCCCCGATTACCTGCACTTTTCACCACCCGGCACTGGCTGCATCCACACGGAGAGGGCAAAATCGTCTCCCTGCGCCCGCAGGCCAATCAGCCAGCCCACGGGGCGCACTTTCCTCCATCAGAGGCGTTTTAACAGCGAGTGGTATCGTCATGAGAGTTGTGTGTTGTCTGTTGTTATTGCTGGCCAGCCAGTCGGCGCTTGCCGAAGGTTTTATCAGCCGTCTGCTCAACCATCCGGTGCCGGGTGGCGTGGCAGTCATCCCCCTTGGCAAGGCATCCCCCGCGCCACAAGCCCATTATCAGGGCAAGCCCGTACTGGTCGTGCAGGAAGATGGTCAGTGGATCGCCATCGTCGGCATCTCCCTCAAGAGCCCGCTTGGTACCCAGCAACTGACCACAAGCGATGGCCGCACTCTCGTCTTCACCGTCACGCCGAAGCACTATCGCGAGCAGCACATCAAGCTCAAGAACAATCGTCAGGTCAACCCGCTCGCCGAGGACATGGCCCGCATCAACCGCGAACTGGCCGAGCAGACCCGCGCCTACCAGACCTTCAGCCCCAATCAGCCGAGTAACCTGATGTTCGACAAGCCGGTCGATGGCCCACTGTCGAGCCCGTTTGGCCTGCGCCGCTTCTTCAATGGCGAGGAGCGCAACCCCCACTCGGGTCTCGACTTCGCCGTCGGCACCGGTACCCCGATCAAATCCCCCGCCGCCGGCAAGGTGATCCTGATTGGCAACTACTTCTTCAACGGCAATACCGTCTTTGTCGACCACGGTCAGGGGCTCATCAGCATGTTCTGCCACATGTCGAAAATCGATGTGAAGCTGGGTCAAAACCTGCCGCGCGGCGGCATTGTCGGTCGTGTTGGTTCGACCGGTCGCGCCACCGGTCCTCATATGCACTGGAACGTCAGCCTCAATGATACCCGGGTCGATCCCGCCATCTTTATCGGGGCCTTCAAGCCCTGAATCGGCAGAGCCAGATAACAAAACAGGCAGCCCATGGCTGCCTGTCTGCTATCTGCACCTGATTGCCTACCCGGCCAGCGCGTGGTCCCCGGACTCCCGACGCATCGCCCGCCACATCACCAGCACCAGCAACGAACTGCAGGTCGGCAACGCCAGCCAGACGCCGGGCACACCCCACAGGGTCGAGAACCCCCACAAGAAGCCGCCGATCAGCACCAGCTTGCCACCGGTGAGCAAGGAGGCAATACGGGCACGGTTGATGGCCTGGAAATAGGTCGCTCCCACCAGCAGCAAGCCTTCCATCGGCAGGCCCCAGAAGTAGAGCCAGATCCCGAGGCTCGCCACCGGCAACAAGGTGGCGTTGTCGCCAGCAAACAGATAAACCGCCCCTTCCGGCCATAGGTAGAGCGGTATCATGCCGCACAGGGCGATCCCCAATGTTACTCCGAGCGCCAGATTGCGTACCCGCAACACGCGCTGCCACTGGCCCGCACCCGCATTGAAGCTGGCGATGGGCTGGATCCCCATGGCGATCCCCTCAAAGATGAGATAGAAGAAGGCCTCGGTATAGCTGATCACCCCGTAGGCAGCGACATGCAATGAGGTGCCCACGGCAAGCAACGCCTTGTTGTGCAACGCCAGCACCACTGAAAGGTAGAGGTACATCAGGAAGCTGGAGAAGCCGAGCTTCACGGTTTCCAGCATCAGCTGCCAGTCGGGCAGCAAAGTATCCCAGCCGATACGCAGCTTGCTGCGCGGAGTAAAGAAGTGCCACAAACAGAGGCCACCGGTGACGGCCTGAGAGAGCATGGTGGCAATCGCTGCACCAGCCAGCCCCCAGGGAATGACGGCCATCAGCAGATAGTCGAGCAGCACGTTGAGCAAGCCACCCCCGACCAGGATCCAGGTTGTCAGCCCGGGACGCCCGTCATTGCGCAGCAGAGCGGTGAAGGCCATCGAGAGCACGGCAAACACCCCGAGCCAGGCGTACCACTGCAGATAGGCGAGTCCGGCGGTGAATATCTCCCCTTCCGCCCCCATCCAGGCCAACATTGCCCCCCCATAGTTGATGCCGATAAAGGCGAGTACAGCTGCAACCACCAGCACCATCACCAGCGCATTGCCAACAATATGGCGCGCCCGTTTTTGCTCTCCCTTGCCGAGATAGAAAGAGGCGAGCGATGAGGAGCCCATCCCGATCAGCGCACCGACGGCATACAGCACCGCACAAATGGGATAGGCAAGCATCAGCCCGGCCAGACCATCCTGTCCCAGAATATGGCCGACAAAAATGCCATCTATGGTGACATAGATGCCAGTGACCAGCATGGCGGCCACGGTCGGCGTGACATAGCGCCAGAACAGGCGGGAAAGAGGGGCTGAGCCCAGATCGACTGCGGACATAACATGCTCAACAAAGAGGGGGGAAACGGCGAGAATAATAGCCAAATCGGGTCCGGATCACCCGTTATTTATGTTACAAATCATTAATATGTAACACTTTACCCGTTTCGGCCCCTGCTTTAGGCTAGGGCCACCCTCTGATGAACGGACACGTGTTTCATGTTGCAACGCCTGCTCACACTTCTGCTGCTCTCCCTCACTCTGCTACCCCCAGCAGTACAGGCCGACGATGCCATTGCCCAGGCCGAGTCCCTGCTGCAAAGCGTGCCCAAAAGCGATACCCCGGAAAACCAGAAACTGCGCGAGAGCTATCAGCAGGCGCTGCAATTTGCCAGAGAAGCTGAACGCTATCGGGAACAGAGCAAGGCCTATCAACAGATCCTGATCGACTATCCCAAGGAGTCGGCCCGCCTGAAGGATAAGCTGCATAACTACCAGCCACAGAGCCGTCCTGCTCTCTCCAGCCTCAAGGAGGAGAACCTGCGCCAGGCCATTGGTCTGAGCAGCAATCGCCAGATGATGCTACGCAAAGAGCGCCAGAACATCATGGACAGCCTCAATCAGCTGGAGAGCACAGGGCAGGATTATCACCTGCGGGTGGATGATCTGCGCAAACAGTTGCAAATGACCCGTAGCCAGCTGGAGCGACTCAACTTCAGTAGCGAATCGGATCGGCTGCAAGAGGCACAACTGCTGCTGACCAGGATCAAGGAGCGAAGCCTCTCCGACCGGATCCAGATGCTGGAGCTGGATCAACTCTCGGCCCAGCAACGCAATGATCTGGGCAAACTCAAGTTGCAGGAGATCAATCTGGCGATTGCCGACGAGGATGAGTGGCAAGCAAGCCTCATGACACAACAGAACCAGTTGCGCCGTGAGAAGACCGAACAGGCTCTCGCCGAAAGCGAACGGCTGCGCAAACAGCTCTCCAGCGATATGCCCCTGTTGCAGGAGCAGCAACAGCAGAATCAGGCACTCTCCATTCAACTCAGCAGGCTAGAGGAGCAGATCGAGGAAGTACAGGACGAGCAGCGCAGCGTCGACAAGAATCTGTTTGAGCTCAATGATCTGGTGAACTCGGTCAGGGAACAGCTGGAGTGGCTGCAGATAAGCAATGCCTATGGCGAAAACCTGCGCAGCAAACTATCCGACCTGCCCGCCTACTTCCCGCTCGACAAGCTGGAGTCTGCCATCGTCAACGCCCGTATGACCAAGAACCAGTACGAAACCGAGCAGGATAATCTCAAAGACCCTCGCGAACTTCGGGATCAGTTGCTGACCGATGAGGGCGTGACGCTCGATCGTCCACAACTGGCAGTGCTCGACAACCTGCTCAAGGCTCGTCGCCAGTTGTTGACCCGACTCAATGATGCCTCCGACACCCTTATTCAGGAGCAGACCCGCCTCAAACTGCTCTATAGCCATCGCAACAGCAAGATCGACGAGATCCGTGAACTCAGTGCCAGCCATCTGTTTTGGCTACCTGACGTGCGCCCGCTCACGCCGCAGGTCATGCTCGGCATTCCCGCCGCTCTGGCGCTCGCCTTCAACCCGGACAACTGGCTGCAGGTTCCCCATGCCATCGCCGAAAACACGCCTCTGAGCTTGACACTGGCCACGCTGGGACTCTTGGTGTTGGCCTGGAGTTGGTTCAAGCTGGCGCGCCATCTGACTCAATACTGCGATTACATCGCACCGCGGATTGGTAAAGTGACCCAAGACAAGTTCAGTCTCACCAGCCGCCTGCTACTACGTACCCTGATTGCAGCTCTGCCACTACCCGCCATGGTAGTGATGGGTCGGGGCCTGCTGGGCACGGCCTGGCAGTACCCGTTTGCGGTTGCCATCGCCCGTGGTCTTGGCGAGATCTGGTTTCTGCTGCTGGCCCTGCTGCTGGCCCGCCATCTCACTCTTGAGAAGGGGATCCTGATCCACCACTTCCGCTGGCCAAAAGAGCAAGTACAGAAAGTGTGGGGGCAGTTTCGTACCCTGCTGCTGGTGCTGATCCCGAGCTTCTTCGTGCAGGGGATGGCTAACAGCTATCAGGAGCACGCCTTCTACGACTCGCTGGGGAGGATAGCCTTTATTATCGGCGCCCTCTGGCTGTTGCTCTTCTTCGCCCGCCTAAACCGGGAAAGACTACCGATCACTTGGGGGCAGAGCGATATGACCAAACCCCACCTGCTCCACCACTTCATCTGGAACAGCCTGATGCTGGCCCCGCTACTGGCTGTCATCGCCACCCTGTTTGGCTACTTCTACACATCACGCGTTCTACTGCGCCAACTGGAGCTGAGTCTGCTGATGGGACTTGGCGGTCTGCTCGCCTACTACCTCGCCAGACGCTGGATGCTGATCCAGCGCCGCCGCCTCGCCTTCGATCGCGCCAAGAGCAAACGGGCCGAGATCCTGGCCCAGCGCGGCCGTGACGAACATCAGGAGGATCTGAGTTCGGAGATCCCCGATGTGGTAGAAGAGACAGAACTGGATCTTGATACCCTCAGCGCCCAATCGCTGGGGTTGATCCGCACCCTGTTGATGCTGGGCTTCACCATGCTGGTGGTGGTGCAATGGTCTGATCTCAACTCCGCCTTCAGCTTCCTCAGCAATATTGAGGTGTGGCAGGTAAGCAACAAGATTGGCGGCATCGAGCAACTCTCTGCCATTACGTTGCAGGATCTGATGCTCACCGCCTTCGTCTTCATCCTGACCGTGGTCACCGCCCGCAATTTGCCTGGGTTGATGGAGCTGACGCTGTTGCAGCACCTGAGCCTCTCCCCCGGCACCGGCTTTGCTCTGACGACGACCAGCAAGTATCTGGTGATCCTGATCGGCACCCTCACCGGTTTTTCCATGCTCGGCATCGACTGGTCCAAGACCCAGTGGCTGGTCGCGGCCCTCTCGGTTGGCTTGGGCTTTGGCCTGCAGGAGATCTTCGCCAACTTTGTCTCCGGCCTCATCATCCTGTTCGAAAAGCCGATCCGGCTCGGCGATACCGTCACCATCCGCGAGCTCACCGGCACAGTCACCAAGATCAAAACCCGCGCGACCACTATAGTGGATTGGGATCGCAAGGAGATTATCGTTCCCAACAAGGCCTTCATTACCGAGCAGTTCATCAACTGGTCGCTCTCCGACGCCATCACCCGGGTCAAACTGCGGATCCGGATCGGCCTGACCCGGGATCCAAAACTGGTGCAGCGCATTCTGGAAGAGTCGATCCAGGCCTCCACTCTGGTGCTGGAAACGCCGACCCCCGAGGTCTTCCTGATCGAATTCACCGACTCGGCGCTGATCTACGAGATCCGCCTCTACGTCAACAACATGGATCACCGGATGCCCATCACCCACGAAGTGCACTCGCTGGTGCTGGAGAAGATGCAGCAGCAGGGGCTGACCCTGCCCCATCAACAGATCGACATTCACCTGAGCCGGGGCTGACCCGCGAGGTAAAAGGAGCAAAATATGCAGATTATTGCCCACCGTGGCGCCAGCGGCCTGGCTCCGGAGAATACCCTGAAGGCAATAGCTAGGGCATTGGAGCTGGATGCCAAGGCGATCGAGATCGATGTCCAGAGTGCCGATGGTGAGTTGTGGGTATTCCACGACCGGCGCCTGGAGCGCTGTACCAATGGCAAGGGTGTGCTAACAGAACAATCTCGCTCCTACCTAGAGCAACTCGATGCCGGAGAAGGGGAAGTCATTCCGACCCTGTGGCAGGTGATGGAGCTCATCGCCGGACGCTGCGAGCTGCATATCGAGCTCAAAGGGACAGATACCGCGGCGGGGGTCGCCGAACTCACCAGACAGGCAGAAGCAAAGCTCGGATTTGCCACCAACCAGTGGGTAGTATCCTCCTTCCATCATCCGGAGCTGGCACGTTTTGCCGCCTTGCGACCCGATATCCGGCTCGGTGCACTTACCGCCAACCTGCCGTTCAAACTGGCGCAGTTTGCCGAACAGCTGGGAGCCTGGTCACTCAATTGCGACGTGGATTTCGTTGACCAGAGTCTGGTTGCAGATGCGCATCGGCGTGGTTTAAAGGTTCTGGTTTATACCGTTGATTATCCTGATGATTGTGAAAAATTGGCCAATATGGGGGTTGATGGAATCTTTACCAATAGGCCGGATCGTTTCCTGGCATCATGAGGAAACGATACACATATGGATAAGCACCGATTTAGGCACTAACTTTAAATTGCTGACCGGGATACAAAGAGTTCAACTTCAGCCGATAAGAACAGGCTCATAACAATAATTAGTTTCCAAACACTCAGACTGACGCCCACAAGGATGTAACTATGAACTTATCGATTAAAAACAAACTGGTCCTGGCTATCGGCATCATCATTCTGGTGATCACCGGCCTGCAGGTCTGGTACAACACCTCGCAGCTTCGTAGCGAAACCGAGCGATTAGTCTGGAGCAGTATCGATGAAAGCTCCATGGCAAACGTCAAAGGAATCTCCCGCTGGCTGGATGCCCGGATGAGCATGATCTCCTCCACCAAGGAGGCTTTTGCCAAAGAGCCCGAGCCCATCAGCGCCCTTGCTCAGACCATGAATGCAGGGGGGTTCGATCTGGTCTACGCAGGCACAACTGATGGCAAGATGATCCAGAGCAAACCCACCAACCTGCCTGCCGGTTATGACCCGCGGCAACGGCCCTGGTACAAGGATGCTATGGCCGCTGGCAAAATGGTTGTCACCGCCCCTTACGCCGATATCAGCACCGGTCAGCTGATCGTCACCATTGCCGAGCCATTCCAGCGTGGCAGTACCCAGGGGGTCATCGCTGGCGACGTATCGATCAGCGCCCTTATCACGGATATTCTGTCGACGACCACCGAAGGTACCTACGCCATGCTGGTTGACAGCAACGGCACCATTATTGCCCATCCAGATGCCTCGTTGTCGCTCAAGCCAACCTCTCAGCTGGCTCCTGACATGACCGCATCCTACATCAATCAAGTCGCCCACGACGGCATGATCAACGAGGATGTTATCAGCGGCAAAAATGTGGTGTACGACTTCAACCAGATCCCCAATACCGACTGGTATTACGGCATGATGGTGGACGCGGATATTGCCTACCAATCGGTTCAACGTATGGTGACCTCCGCCCTGATCCAGGGACTTATCACCATTCTTATCGTGGCCGGTTTCTCCTACGTGGCCATCAATGGTTCGCTCGCTCCGCTGAAAGTTCTGGGTGAGGCGATTGCAGACCTGTCACGGGGTAACGGCGATTTGACTCGCCGTATCAAGATTGAACGGGAAGATGAGGTAGGCGCGGTCGCTAAACACGTTAACACCTTCATCGACCGGATCCATGTGATGGTGCAGGATATCTCCAACTCCTCCGGCCAATTGAACCAGCAAGCCAAGTCCTCCCACAGCATGGCGGAAAAAGCCAATCATGGGCTGGCACGCCAACAAAACGAGATCTCCCAGATCGCCACCGCGGTGCACGAGATGTCAGCCACTGCCGTCGAAGTGGCCAGCAATGCCGAGCAGACAGCAGATGCAGCCCGCTCCTCCAGTAGCAGTTGCGAGCATGGTAAGCAGGTGATTGCCCGTAACCAGCGCTCCATCACTGACCTGGCCACCCAGGTTGAGCAGGCTTCCAACATCATTCAGGAACTGGAGAAGAATGCTCAGGAGATCAACACCATCCTCTCTACCATTCAGGGCATTGCCGAGCAGACCAACCTGCTGGCATTGAACGCCGCCATTGAGGCAGCACGAGCTGGCGAGCAGGGACGTGGCTTTGCGGTGGTAGCAGATGAAGTACGGGTGCTGTCGCAGCGTACCCACAGTTCCACCGTCGAAATCCGCAGCATGATCGAAACGTTGCAGCGCAACACCCAGGGTGCGGTCAGTACTATGCACGAAGGGCAATTGCTGGCTCAGAACAGTGTGGATGACGCCAATAACGCCACCCAGGCGCTGGAACAGATCACTGCGTCCATCAACCAAATCTCCGACATGGCGACCCAGATCTCCAGCGCCGCCGAGGAGCAGCGGGCGGTGACCGACGAGGTCAGCCGTAATATCCAGGCGGTGAAAGATGTCTCCGACGAACTGGCGGTAGATGCCGACAGTTCACGCCATCTCTCTGAACAACTTAAAAATATTTCGGGTGAATTGAGTAATCAGGTTGGCATGTTCCGCATTTGAACATGATGAAGCAAGGGGCCGGACAGGCCCCTTTAATTTTCTAAATTGCGCTTAATTATCAGTGAGTAATCTAATAATACCCGTCTAGAACCCACGCCAGATTATCCTCATCAAACCGCTGGTTTTTCTGTTGCCCCCTTCCTCTCTGCAGCTCATTTCGAATTACTTTTTTTAACCCAAAACACTAAACACCAATAATTCTCATTAAAAAATTTTAATAAAAAACTTAAAATTTTTTTCTAGAGTACCCAAAAAGAGAGGTAATTCGCATTTTGCTGAAAGAAAACTACGTACAATCCTGAAGTTAAAGTACTCGTAGCAAGGTGTTAGACTGCTCAACAACACCAAAAAATGGCGATAATTACGACATTTTCATCTAGGAATTTGGGTGTTTTATAGAAAAATAACCAATAAAAATAGAATAAAACCTAGCAGTTTGACTTGCATCAAGCCTGAATTTTTTTCATAGAGCAAAATCGTGCCCAGCAAATCTATCCCTAAGGAGGCAGATGTGGATATTATCAAGACCGATGTGGCCATCATCGGTGCTGGCGGTACCGGCTTACGCGCCGCTATCGCTATAGCCGAATCACAGCCAGACCTGGAAATCGCCCTGATTTCCAAGGTTTATCCGATGCGCAGCCACACGGTAGCTGCCGAAGGTGGCGCCGCCGGTGTCGTCCGTGATGACGACTCCCTCGAAAACCACTTCAACGACACCGTCTCCGGTGGTGACTGGCTGTGTGAGCAGGACGTTGTCGATTACTTCGTCAACAACGCAACCAAAGAGATGATCCAGCTGGAGCATTGGGGTTGCCCCTGGAGCCGCAAGCCGGATGGCAAAGCCAACGTGCGTCCGTTTGGTGGCATGAAGGTTCCCCGTACCTGGTTCGCCGCTGACAAGTCCGGTTTCCACATTCTGCACACCCTGTTCCAGACTTCCGTCAAATACCCGAGCATCAAGCGCTTCGACGAGCACTTCTGTCTTGATCTGATCGTGGACGATGGTCGCGTTCAGGGCGTTCTGACCTTTGACATCCAGAACGGCATCACCCGCTTCATCCAGGCCAAATCCGTGATCCTGGCAACTGGCGGTGCAGGTCGTGTTTACCGTTACAACACCAACGGCGGCATCGTGACCGGTGACGGCATGGCGCTGGCCTACCGTCACGGCGTTCCGCTGCGTGACATGGAGTTCGTCCAGTATCACCCGACCGGTCTGCCGGGTACCGGCATCCTGATGACCGAAGGTTGTCGTGGTGAGGGTGGCGTCCTGCTCAACAAGGATGGCTACCGCTACCTGCAAGACTATGGCTTGGGCCCGGAAACTCCGATCGGCCAGCCGAAGAGCAAATACATGGAACTGGGTCCGCGCGACCGTGTTTCCCAGGCATTCTGGCAAGAGCAGCAGAAAGGCCGCGTCATTCAGGGCCCGATGGGCGATGTAGTTCACCTCGACCTGCGTCACCTTGGCGAGAAGTACCTGAAAGAGCGTCTGCCGTTCATCTGCGAACTGGCCAAAGCCTATGTCAACGTGGATCCGGCCAAAGAACCGATCCCGGTACGTCCAACTGCCCACTACACCATGGGTGGTATCGAGACTGACAACAAGTGTGCCACCCGCCTGGCTGGCCTCTACGCCGCTGGCGAATGTGCCTCCGTCGGTCTGCACGGAGCCAACCGTCTGGGTTCCAACTCCCTGTCCGAGATCGTGGTATTCGGCAAACTGGCAGGTGAGCAGGCAGGTGAATTTGCCAAGACTCAGAAGCATGGCAACACCGAAGCTCTGGCCGCCAAGGCCGAGGCACTCATCAAGCAGCACCTCTCTTTGATGGACATAGACGGTACCGAAAACCCGGCCGACATCCGCAATGAGCTGGGCATGTCCATGGAAGCCGGTGTCGGTATCTACCGTACCGAAGAGCTGATGCAGGGCACCATCGACAAGATCAACGAGCTGAAAGCCCGTTACAAAAAGGTCAAAATCAACGACAAGTCCTCTGTCTTCAACACCGATCTGCTGTACGCCATCGAACTGGGTTACATGCTGGACGTTGCCGAAGCCATGGCGCACTCCGCCATCAACCGGAAAGAGTCCCGCGGTTCCCACCAGCGTCTGGACGGTTATGAAGAGCGTGATGACGTGAACTTCCTCAAGCACACTCTCTCCTTCTATGCACCGGAAGAGTCCCCGACCATCGATTACTCCGATGTGAAGATCACTAAATCCCAACCGGCAAAACGCGTGTACGGTTCCGAGGGTGAGAAACAAGACGAGGCTAAGAAGAATGGCTGAGATGATTGAGATTGAAATCCTGCGCTACCGTCCGGAACAGGATAACGAGCCCTGGATGCAAACCTTCCAGGTGCCATACCAGAGAGAGATGTCTCTGCTGGATGCCCTGCAGTACATCAAGGATCACCTGGACTCTACCCTGAGCTTCCGCTGGTCCTGCCGGATGGCGATCTGCGGCTCCTGCGGCATGATGGTCAACGGTGTGCCCAAGCTGGGTTGCAAGGCGTTCCTGCGCGACTACCTGCCGGGCAAGATGACTGTCGAGCCGCTCAACAACTTCCCGATCGAGCGCGATCTGGTAGTCGATATGTCCGACTTCATCGAGAAGCTGGAGAGCATCAAGCCGTACATCATCCCGTCCGAGCCACGCAGCCTGTGCGATGGCGAGTACATCCAGACTCCGGCGGATATGGCGAAGTACAAGCAGTTCTCCCAGTGCATCAACTGTGGTCTCTGCTACGCGGCCTGCCCGCAGTACGGCATCAACAAGAAGTTCACCGGTCCGGCGGCACTGGCTCTGGCCTATCGCTACAACGTCGACAACCGTGATGCAGGTGCCAAAGAGCGGATGCGGATCATCAGTCAGGACGAAGGCGTCTGGGGCTGTACCTTTGTGGGTTACTGCTCTGACGTGTGCCCGAAAGGCGTAGACCCGGCCGCAGCCATCCAGCTTGGCAAGGTCGAGAGCGCCAAGGACTACATGATCGCCATGTTCAAGCCAGATTGAGAGCAGGATTGAGACCATGAACAACACCAATAGCAAACGTAAACCTTACGTCCGCGAAATGAAAAAAGACTGGTGGCTGAAGAATGCCTTCTACACCGGTTACATGATCCGTGAAGGCACCAGTATCTTCGTCTCCATCTACGCCGTTGTGCTGATGTGGGGTCTGATGCGCCTGGTTCAAGGTCAGGAAGCGTTCAACGGCTGGCTGGAGTCCCTGCAAAGCCCGATCGCCATCCTGTTCCATGTCATTGCCCTGGCGGCGTGCCTGTTCCATGCCAAAACCTGGTTCGCCCTGGCGCCGAAAGCCATGCGTATCTTCCGTGGTGAAGACCTGGTACCGGAGAAGCCGATCGTTCTCGCCCAGTATGTGGCGCTGGCGGTGGTGTCCCTGCTTGTCCTGATCATCGTGGCCTGAGGAGAAAACAATGAGACGTTCTGACGAACCAATTTACTGGGGTCTGTTTGGTGCGGGTGGCATGGTCGTTGCCATGCTGCTGCCGGTCATTGTCCTCATCACCGGTCTGCTGGTACCCATGGGTATCATGGACGTAGAGACCATGAGCTATGACCGCGTCCTCGCGTTTGCCAGCTCTTGGTGGGGTGCCTGCATCCTGCTGGTGATCATCGCGCTGCCAATCTGGCACGGCATGCACCGTATCTACCACGGTCTGCATGACCTGGGGATCCACACTACCAAGCTGCACCACTATGTGTTTTATGGCTTTGCCTTCCTGGTATCCGCCATTACCGTCGGTCTGCTGATGGTGCTGGTACTCCAGTAATCACAACGCAACTGATTAAACAAACCGGGCCAAGTGCCCGGTTTTTTATTGCCGCGTCCCCACGCATCCTTGTCGCTGACTTTTTAAACAAATTAAACAAAAACCGGATCTTCTTCTTTCCAGATGACGATCATCCTCACATATCACCAACGTAACCCCGCATATCAGCAGTGCTCCTTGACCATCATCAAATAATTGACAGCTACATCAATCATAATTTGATTGATTAAATAATTATTCATACGGAGCTACTTATGAGTGAAAAAAACCGTCCGGTGACGATCGGCTGTTACCTGGCACTGGCCTTTGCCGTGGTCTTCTTCTCCGGGCTGCTGCAGTCCAACCAGTGGTACGGAGTATTTGACTTCACCACGCTGAACGGCTCGTTCGGCACCATGGTGCAGAGCGTTAGCGAAAACGGGGATGGCATCAAAACGGCGATGACCGACATGCGCGGTAAAGGGGGCAACGGCGCCCGCGATGGCTTCCTGTTCGCCCTGACCCTGATCCCCACCGTGATGTTTGCCCTCGGTATGATCAATGTGCTGGAGCACTACGGCGCACTGGATGCCGCCCGCAAGCTGCTCACTCCGCTGCTGCGCCCGCTGATGGGGATCCCGGGCAACACCGGCCTCGCCCTGATCGCCTCGCTGCAAAGTACCGATGCGGGTGCAGCCATGACTCGCCAGCTCAAGGATGAAGGTCTCATCACCCAGCGCGAGACCGATGTTTTCACCATGTTCCAGTTCTCTGCTGGCGCCACCATCGTCAACTTCTTCTCCTCCGGCGCCGTGCTCTTCACCCTGACCCTGGCTGACGGCACCCAGGCGGTCAGCTCCTCCATCGGGCTGGCGGTCGCCGTGATGTTCGTCTTCAAGTTTATCGGCGCCAACCTGTTCCGGGTCTATCTCAACCTCATCGAAGGCAAGAGTGCCGACAACAACAAGCGCGATCAAACCCTCACCACTCAGGAGCAAGCCAAATGAGCCAGGCCAACGTCAAGAAACCCATCGTCACCGATATCTTCGTCGAAGGGGCCAAAAAGGGCTGGGTCATCGCCACCACTTCTACCGTTCCCAACGTGCTGATGGCCTTCGTTATTATCAAGGCGCTGCAGATCACCGGCGCACTGGACGCCATGGGCGCCATCTTCTCCCCCATCATGGCGATTTTCGGCCTGCCCGGTGAAGCGGCAGCCGTGCTGATCGGTGCCTGGATGTCGATGGGTGGTGCGGTCGGCGTGGTGATCACCCTGTTCGATCAGGGCATCCTCAACGGCACTCACATCGCCATTCTGGCACCGGCCATCTACCTGATGGGCTCACAAGTGCAGTACATGGGCCGCATCCTCGGTTGCATCGGCACCGAAGGACGCTATATCCCGGTCATGATCGCCATCTCGGTGCTCAACGCCTTTGGCGCCATGCTGGTAATGAACATCATCCTGTGACCCCGGACCTGATAGCGGAGCAAACAATGACTTTTTCTTTGGATCAATATCTGGCCGAGCTGGCCCCTCTGATCAATCTGGATTGCGGTACCCTGCATCAGCCAGGTATTGCGGCGGTCGCCGAGCAGATGGCCGCCAAATATGAGGCGATGGGCGGCTGGCAGATCAAACGGGTCGATTGCGGCATCGCCGGGGTCGGGCTGGAGATCCGCAACCAGCCACAGGCTGAGCAGATCGACATCATGCTGATCGGTCATATGGATACCGTCTTCCCGGTCGGCACCGCAGCCGAACGCCCGATGAGTGTCGATGGCGAGCGCGCCTACGGGCCAGGCGTCTCCGACATGAAATCGGGTCTGCTCAACATCGTCTATGCCCTGCGTGCCCTGCCCGGCGATGTGCGCGATCGCCTGAGCATCTGCGTCTGCATGAACCCGGACGAGGAGATTGGCTCCCTCCACTCCAGCAACTGGCTGGCAGCGGTGGCCAAGCAGGCCAGACAGGTGCTGGTGGCCGAAGCAGCCCGCGCCGATGGCTCGCTGGTCAAGGCCCGCAAGGGGATGGCACGCTATCGCATCGACTTCAGCGGCAAGGCGGCCCACGCCGGTAACGAACCGCAGAAAGGGCGCAGCGCCATCACCGAGTTGGGCAACTGGATCCTCGCCATCAACGCATTGACCAACTTCGAGAGCGGCACCACCCTCAACATCGGTATCGTCGAGGGAGGCAATGGCGCCAACATAGTGCCAGCCCACGCCAGCGCGGTGGTGGATGTGCGCTTCTGGGACAATCAGGAGTACAGCCAGATCAACGATCATCTGCTGACCCTGGCCGAGCGGCCGCATCTGGATGGCGTCACCATCCAGCTGACCCGCGAGGCGCACAAACCGGCCATGGTACCGTCAGAAGGCACTCAGGCGCTGATGGCACTGGTTGAAGAGTGCGGGGCCGAACTGGGGCTACCCATTCGCTGGCAGGAGGTAGGAGGCGGCTCCGATGCCAACCTCACCGCCGCCCTCGGCATTCCAACGCTGGATGGCCTGGGCCCCATCGGCGCCGGTTTCCACAGTGACGAGGAGTATCTCGAGTTGGCCAGCATTGCGCCACGGATCGAGCTGCTGGTGAAGGTGCTGACCCGTCTGGCGGCTTGACGACTCACTCAGTAACATAATCCAATAACACAGAGGGCCAGCCGGTTTGTACCGACTGGCCCTTTTTTGAGCTGTGCCCTCTAAGTAGCTACCGCGCTTCGTGGTTACTCCATCGGCGGCAGGAATCGGCGCATCACTTCCTCCGCATGACCCTGCTCCTGAAATGCCACCAGCTCCTGATTGAGGCGCGTCACCAACTCGTAGGAGCGAGGCGACCCCTTGCTGACCAGCAGATAGAATCCCTTGCGACTTGGCAGGGCGAGATTGAGCAGACCGGGTTCGCTCTGGTAGATGCCAAGGGTTAGCCCGCCGACCAGCGGCTCAATCTCGCTTGGCAGAAAATCGCAGCGATCCCGCCCCAGCATGTCGAGCGCCTGTTGCAACTGCTTGACCCGGCGTGGCTCCTGCGCCAGACCGTAGGGGGCATAGTTATAGCCAATCACGCCGCATACCCGCGAACTGTTGACCGTCTGCAGATCAGGCGCTTCAGGATAGCGGCGCTTGAGATAGAAGAAACCGAGATGGGTGTAGTAGAGCGGCACGCTGTAGAAGGCAAACTCGGCGCGCTCCGGCTTGTAGCTGGCATCCCAGGTCAGCTCGCACAGACCATTCTGGCGATAATCCGCCAGCTCCTGTTGCACTCGCGCCCAGGGCAGATAGCGGATCTGGTGGGACAAGCCGCTCTTTTTAAGGGCATCAAGCACCAGCGTGGTGGCCGAACCGGTCAGTCGGCTGGTATCAGGCACGCCATCCTTGCGCTCCCAATAGGTGAAGGGTGCCCACTCGTTGCCCTCCCCCAGACAGATCTGCACCGGCTTCTCTGCCCCTCTGGCAAAGCTCGCCGGTATCAGCATGGCAAGGCCCAGCCCTGCCAGCAGCAATCGGGTTCGTCTCATCCCTCTCTCCCCACTCATGCCATCATCTTGCAGCATGTTACTGTGCAGATTAGTCCAGCGCAGCTGGCTCCCCTTCTTCGTGCCCTTCCACAACCCCTGATTGCCATAATGCCAACAAAGGGGTTGGAATAGCGCCATAGTGCAGTGTTGGCGTCAGATGCCAATCCGCCAGCTTGCGCAAGACCTTCGCCAAATCCTGCGCAAGCTGGCGGGTCACTCTCACCCCGGCTTCCAGATAGAGGCTCTTGATCTCGAAGATCCCCTGCTGGCGATGGGCCTTGGCATCCATCCTGCCCAACAGCTTGCCGCGATGCAGCAGCGGCAACACGAAGTAGCCGTACTGACGCTTGGGCGCCGGGGTATAGCACTCGATGCGATAGTCGAAGTTGAACAACTCACTGGCTCGTTTGCGATCCCATACCAGCGGATCGAACGGCGAGAGAGCCGCAGTGTGGGTCGCCTTGAGACAACCCGCCTGCACCCTTGCCAACTCATCGGCCAGGGATGCGTGCACAAAGGCACCGTGCTGCCACCCCTCGACCCGCACCGGCAATAGCTCCCCCTCGTCCGCCAGCTGATGGAGATGTGCGTCGTATTTGCCGCGTCGCAGCCGGTAGTAATCCGCCACCCAGCCAGCTTTGACCAGCCCCAGCGCCCGGCAGCTGGCGCGTACCATATCCCGCTGCGCCTGCTCGACGCTCGGCAGATCCCGCTCGTCACGCCACTCGGGGATGACCCGCTCGGCCAAGTCATAGACCCGTTGAAAATTGCGCCGCTCCCGCACCATCAGCTGACCGGTGGTAAAGAGCACCTCCAGATGGCGTTTCTCCGGCTTCCAGTCCCACCAGCCATTGCCCTTCCCCTCTTTGCGCTCAAAATCGGCCGCCCGTACCGGGCCATGCTGACGGATCTGCTCGATCAGCTGATCGATCTCCTGCCGGTGAGTGGCAAGCCACTGGGCCGAAAATTTCCAGCCCATGGCAACCGGATCGAGCATCCGGTGGCGCAACAGCCGGTAATCCTCGCGGGGCACAAAACAGGCCTCGTGGGCCCAATATTCGAACAGATCACCGTCGGCCAGCAGTTGATCGAGCCAGCGCGGATCATAGTGACCAAGGCGGCTAAAGAGCACCAGATAGGGGCTGCGCGCCACCACCGAGATGGTATCGATCTGCAGCAGCGCCATGCGGCGGATGGTGGCCAGCAGATCGGCCGGGGTCGCCTTGCTGCGACGGGGGGCGAGCAGCCCCTGCGCCGCCAGTTGCAGATGGCGGGCATCTTGCAGTGACAAATGGGTAATCGACATCAACAACCACTCCTTGGTATCTGGCCATCAGCATGCCCGGCTGGTGGCCAAAAAACTGGGGGAGGCACCACACTACCGTGCCTCCCCGCTCTTATGTCTCAACACTGCTTATCAGTGGGCTGAGGGCAAAACCAGCTGATTGACCACCAGCATAATCTCCTGATAGGTCGCTTCCACCGTCTCCGGGGTCGGCTTCAGGATCAGATCATCGGCATAGCCGTTGATAAGCGAGGTGATCTGGCGCGCCAGTCGTCCGGTATCACCGGCCATGAAATCGCCACTGTCGATCCCTTTTTGCAGGATCTGCTCCAGCACCTCGCGCCATGCCTGAATGGTTTTGCGGTAACTCTCGGCAAATACCGGGTCGCGCAGCGACTCGTTCCAGGCATCGAGGTAGATGGCCCAGGAGGCATCCTGACTGGTCGGCAGGTTGTCCCGCACGAATAGCGGCAATGCCTCGCGGGCAGGCAGTGGCAACAACCACTCCCGCTGCTCGTCGATCTCCTGATAGCTGAAGCGCTCTACCGCACAGAGGCAGAGCTCTTTCCAATCTTTGAAGTAGTGGTAGACGTGACTGCGCGCCAGGCCGGTACGCTCGGCCACATCACGGGTAGAAGAAGCTGCCATCCCCTTCTCTCGAAACAGGGCCAGTACGGCCTCGATGATCATCTCTTTGCGCTGTTCTGCTGATGGGCGTGCCATCTGACCTCCTGCGATACCAATCGATTAACTTGACTTTGAGCGACTGCTCAAACAAACTTTGAGCACTTGCTCAAATTGAGCATTTCCGACATCTTAGGAGATAACCCATGACAACACCAACCACTTCGGCAGCCAGTTGCAACGAGCAGGCCACGCCGTTGCCACACTCGGCCGGTCGTTCGCTGGGGGCGATTGCACGGGCCAATCCCCTCAAGCTGGCGGGCACCTTCTCGCTGGTGGCCCTCGAAAACATCCTGCTGGTGGTCTATCCCCTGTTCGCCGGCTTTGCCATCGACGCCATCGTCAAGGGACTGTGGTGGCAGGCATCGAGCTATGCCCTCATCGTGCTGCTGTTCTGGCTGATCGGCGCTCTGCGTCGGGCGATCGATACCCGCACCTTCACCCATATCTATGCAGCACTGGCGGTGCCGGTGATCCTGACCCAACGCCAGCAGCAGGAGGGACAATCCACCATAGTGGCACGGGTCACCCTGGCACGGGAGTTTGTCGACTTCTTCGAGAAACATATCCCGATCCTGGCCACCAGCCTGATCTCCATCGTCGGGGCGGCCGTGATGCTGATGGTGATCGAGTTCTGGGTCGGCATCGCCTGCATGGGGGTATTACTGCTGTTCGGCCTGCTGCTGCCCGGCTTTTCGCGCAAGAACCAGCTGCTGCACGAGCGACTCAACGACCGGCTGGAGCACGAAGTCAAACTGGTGACTCATGCCGAGCAGATACGGCTGGCCCGTCACTACCGTATCCTCGCCCGGATCCGCATCCGGGTGTCGGATCGGGAAGCGCTCGCCTTTCTGGCGGTCGGCGTCAGCGCCGCCCTGCTGTTCCTGCTGGCTATCACCATGCTGATGGCCCAGCCCCAGGTCTCGGCAGGCCATGTCTATGCTGTGATGACCTACCTGTGGAATTTTGTCAGCAGCCTGGACGAGGGGCCCGGCCTTGCCGACCAGCTCGCCCGGCTGCGAGATATAGGGCGCCGGGTCAACACGACACAGCCTGCTACTGCTACCGCCACCGAATCCGTTATCTGAACCCGGAGCAAACCATGATCCCGACCACCCTCTGCCAACGAGCGTTGACCATGTGCATCAGCTGTTTTTTCCTCGCGGCCTGCGGCCCCAAAGCGAGTGACTTTGAACCCAACACCAGCTACTGGTTCAAGGAGAAACCGACACAGGAGAGCGCCCCGCTGGCACAAGACATGAAACTCGATATCGCCATCATTGGTGGCGGCTACAGCGGCCTCTCCAGCGCCTGGCATCTGGCCAGAGCCAACCCGTCGCTCAAGATCGCCATCTTCGAAGCCAAACAGGTGGGCAGCGGCGCCTCGGGCCGCAACGGCGGCATGGTGTTGCCGGGCTCCGAGGTGATGGACCTCTATGAAGAGGGGGAAGCGAGCAAGCGCCACTACGATCTCACCGTCGCCAGCATGCACAAGCTGCAGGCGCTGGTTGCCTCAACCGGCGTTGAGGCCGACCTCAAGCTTGATGGCTATGTGGAGGCGATCCTCGATGAAGAGGATATCCCCGAGTACCGCGACTATGTGAAAACCGCCAATCGTCTCGGCATCCCGCTCCAGTACTGGAACGCCGATACCACAGAGGCAAAACTCGGCACCGATCGCTACGTGGGGGCGGTCTACGACCCCAATGGCGGTCAAGTTCACGCCATGAAGCTGGTCAACGCCCTGCGCAAGGCGGTGGAGCAGGCGGGCGTCACCATTTATGAGCAGAGCCCGGTGCTGGGGATCAAGGAGGACAAGCAGATCGAGCTCAATGTGGCCGACAAGTACAAAGTAACCGCCGACAGCATAGTGCTGGCGACCAACGGCTATACCTCCAAGCTTGGCTACTTCAGCGGGCGGGTCTTTCCGGTGCACGCCCAAAGCGCCGTGACCGAGCCGCTTACCCGGGATCAGCTCAACGCCATCCAGTGGCAGAGCCGGATGCCCTTCTATGACACCCGCAACATCCTGTTTCATCTGGTATTGACCCCGGATAACCGCATCGTCATCGGCGGCGGCAATGCCGAGTACGTCTTCAACGACGGCCTCAACTACAAGGGAGACCTCAACCGGGTCAGTGCCATGATGATGACCGAGCTGGTGACCCTCTATCCAGCCCTCACGGGGATCAAATTTGAACAGGTGTGGGACGGGGTACTCGGCATGACCGGCGACAGCACCGAAGCGGTGGGCGTGATGGGGGATCACAAAAACATCTACTATGCCCTCGGCTACAACGGCCATGGCATCAACCTCTCCTTCCTGTTTGGCGACATTGTGGCCAGCCTCTATCAAGGCAAGGAGCACCCCTGGTTCAACCACGCCGAGCAGAGTCTGCCGATGTGGCTACCGCCGGAGCCGTTCAAGTCAATCGGCGTCAAGTCCACCCTGATGTTCTATCACTGGCAGGATCGAGGCTATCTGGAGCCATAACGCGCTATGTATCTGCCAACCGGTGGTTTGACCCGCAGCACTGACATCCATTTTCCATGGCTGCCCGACACACTGCGGGGTGATAGAGCGGGCAGCATGGGTTGGCAGCAGCAACCGACGTTTGACAAGAGACGCCTGCATTGCTGGCTGACACTGAATTAGCTAAATCTCGCTCGAATTTTTTACTATCAATGGAGAGTCAACATGCGTGCATTTCCGGTATTAAAAGGCACTATTTTTTCGCTGATCGCGTTGAGTGGCACTCTCGCTACCAACGCCTTCGCCAACGAGGAAAATATCGCCAGGTTTTATGATGACAATCAGAGTTACTGGGCTCAGTTCTTGCCCAACGTAAACGCCAGCCTCAATAAAGATATTGATGTGGATGTCGCCGTCATCGGCGGTGGATATACGGGATTATCTGCCGCATACCATATCAAGAAGTCCAATCCGGCCAGCACTGTGGTTATTTTGGAAGCAAAGCGGGTCGGCAATGGCGCATCTGGCCGTAATGGTGCTCTGGTGTTGGCGCAAACCTATAGCGAAGGCGGCTTTGTGATGGGCAATCACAAACCGAATCATAAAGAAATTTATGACATCACCGTCAACAGCATGCACCGGATTAAGCGGTTAGCCGAATCGACCGGCATTGACCCAGGGTATGTACTCAATGGCCAATCGTTGGGGATTTTTAACCCTGAAAATCTGGATGATGCCAAAGAGTATGTGGCTCAGGCCAAAAAACTGGGCATGCCGATTGAATTGTGGGGCAAAGAGAAAGCCGTGAATATGCTCGGCTCACCAGAGCTGGTCGGTGCGGTATATGATCCCAATGGCGGTATGGTCAATCCGGGCAAGCTGGTCGCCGCGCTCAAGAAACTGGCGGAAGATGCCGGGGTCGTCATCTATGAAAACAGCCCGGTGCTGGAATATGAAGAAGACGGCAAGCTGATTTCATTGCCAGTCAAGGTCAATAACAAACGCTATGAAGTTACCGCAAAGAGTATTGTCGTTGCAGCCAATGCCTATGCCGGGAAGACGCTTGGCTTCAAGCCTGATGATATTGAACCCTCTCACACTCAAGTGGCAGTCACGGCCCCACTGACCGATGAGCAATACAACAGCATTGGCTGGAAAAACAACATCTCATGGTATGACGACCAATATGCAGGAACGGACAGTGATGCCACCTACCACATGGTCATGACCGCTGACCATCGCATTATTATTGGTGGTGGTAGCGTCGAATACAATAAGGGGGATGACCTGCAGTACCCCGGTGATTTGAAAAAGATTGAAGCTCAAATCTCCAAGCGTATTGGTGAGCTCTATCCATCAATAAAAGGGATAAAAATTGAAAAAACCTGGGACGGGATCATTGCAGAAACCACAACCAAGAATGAAATGATCGGCGTCACCGGTACGAATCAGAATATTTATTATGCCCTTGGATATAACGGCGGACAGGGCGTTAACGTTGCCTTCTTGTTTGGCGAACTAGTCTCCAAGCTCTACAACAAGCAAGATGACAGATTGTTGAGCATCATGCTGGATAAATAACTGATAACGTTAAATGCAGGGCATTTAACTACTTCCTAAAAGCATTCATCAACAGGCACGCCTCAGGGCGTGCCTTTTTGCAATACCGCCACATCGGCGTGGGGGAAGCTGAGCTCGGCCTGCCAGCGGGCGGCCAACACCTGAAACGACGCCTCGGCAAAGAAGACGATATGGGTCGGGTCGTGGCGATAGCGCCAGTTTTTAAACCGCTCGTCACCGAGCACCCGCTGGGTCTGCAACACCAGCACGCCACCCGGCTTCAGGCAATCCCAAAGTTTGTTCAGCACGGCGCGCGGTTCGGCAATGTGCTCGATCACTTCAGTGCTGGTGATGAAGTCGTACTGGCGTGTCAGCAACTCGGGAAAATCGGCATAGAACTTGTCATACCCCGCCATCTGGTAACCCGCCTCTGTGGCCATGGCGATAAGTGCCGGCCCCGGGCCGCAGCCAAAATCGAGGCCGCATGCAGGTAGTGGCACCCGCGCCAGCACCTCGCCAAAGGCCCGCATCAGAAAAGTGCGATAACGGGGATCATCCACCCGGTTGTCGTGACCGTCGTACACCGCCTTCTCCGCCGCCTCATCCAGATAATCAGCGCGATCCAGCC
This sequence comes from Aeromonas sp. MdU4, assembly GCF_041929505.1. Classification (NCBI taxonomy): domain Bacteria; kingdom Pseudomonadati; phylum Pseudomonadota; class Gammaproteobacteria; order Aeromonadales; family Aeromonadaceae; genus Aeromonas; species Aeromonas sp. MdU4. Next base: position 60,757 of record NZ_JBHFMW010000021.1, read on the forward strand.
AGACCAGCTCGCAGTCGAGACAGCGGTAATAGTGCTTGCCTGCCACCGGCAAAGATTTGGCATGCTCACTGATGCACAGGGGACAGCAGAGGGTAGATGACATGGTGGCTCCTCAAGAGTGACAGCCGCGCAGATTGCCTGCCATACCGGTCGCTGGCAACAGTTTTTCAACCCGGTACAGCCCGCCTGATTTACCGCATCTTTTTTTGCTCCTTAAGGGTTTCTTAATTTTGCCCTTTTACTCTAAACCCATCAAAAGAGAAGGAGCCACCCATGACCAGCGAGATCCAAGCCCCCTACCGGTTGATCCTGGCCGAATCCGAGCAGCAGGTCATGGCGCTGCAAGCTTATATCCAGGATGCCTATACCCTGGAGTTCAACGCCCGCATCCCTCATTTTCTACCCTGTTTGCTGGGGCTCTATCGCGCCGATGGGGTGCTGGTCGGTGCCTGCGGCCTTAATCATGCCGGTTCTCACAACGGTGAAAACCGACTCTATCTTGAACAGTATCTGGAGCAGCCCATCGAGGCGGCCATAGAGACCCGTCTAGGGGTCTGCCCACCGCGCCAGCGCATCATCGAAGTGGGCAATCTGGCCTGCAGCGAGCCGGGTAATGCCCGCCTGATGTTTGCCGCCCTCTGCCGTCTGCTGTGTGACAACGCCCTCGACTATGTGGTCTTCACCGGTACCGCCAAACTGCGTAACAGCTTCACCCGTCTGCGCCTGAATCCGGTGGAGCTGGCTCTCGCAGAGGCTCATCAGGTGGGTGAAGACGCCGCAGCCTGGGGCGAATACTACCGCTGTCAGCCCAAGGTGATGGTGGGCGATATCAATCAGGGGCGTGCAGTGCTTGCCCAAAACAGCCTGCTGCTCAACCTGCTGGCACCGATGCCAACCCTTGTTAGCCATGTTTGCATCAATAGCGACCAAAGGTGCGCTCAATGAACCTGTTCGACGTTATCGCCAAACACGCCAGCCAGATGCCACAACAAGCGGCACTGCGCGACAGCCATCAGGTGCTGGATTACCAGACCCTGTGGCAACAAATTCAACACTTGGCCAATCAGCTGGAGCAGGCAGGGATCAGCCGTCTGGCCCTGCAACTGGATAACGGCCTGCCCTGGGCACTGATGGATCTGGCCTGTAGCAAGGCGGGAATTGTGGTCATCCCAGTCCCCCACTTTTTTAGTCTGGCGCAACAAGAGTGGCTGCTGGAGAGCAGTGGTGCCGATGCGCTGGTGGGGCCACACCATCAGGGATGGCATGCCGCAAAGCCCCTCGTGCTGGTCAGCGGCGAGCTGCCGCTGTGGCGCCATACTCCGACCAGCCGTCCGCAACTGCCCAAGGGCACGGCCAAAATCACCTATACCTCGGGGACGACAGGTCAGCCCAAGGGCGTTTGCCTCTCATTGGCTCAGATGATGGCAGTGAGCGGGGCGCTGGCCGAGCGGGTCGCTCCGGCGCTGGTGGAAAAGCATCTCACCCTGCTGCCACTGGCCACTCTGCTCGAGAACATTACCGGCCTCTATGTACCGCTGCTGACCGGAGCCTGCAGCCGCATCCCGTCATTGGGGGAGCTTGGCTTCACCGGCTCCAGCTCACTCAATCCGGCCATGCTGGGGGAAGCACTGCTGCGCTGGCCAACCCACAGCCTGGTGCTGGTGCCCGAACTGCTGCGTTTGCTGCTGGCCCTGTGTGCCAACACGCCGACACTGCTCCAGCAACTTCAGGGGCTGCGTTTTATCGCCGTGGGTGGCGGCAAGGTGGCACCCGACCTTATCGCCCATGCTCGCCAGCTTGGCTTGCCGGTTTATGAAGGGTATGGCCTCTCGGAGTGCGGCTCCGTTGTCGCGCTCAACAGCCTGGATGCAGACAAGCCGGGTAGTGTTGGCCGCCCTCTGTCTCACTGTCAGGTCTCCATTGCCGATGATGGTGAAGTCATGGTGTGCGGTAATCCGATGCTGGGTTATCTGGGTAGCGATGAACCCAAGCCAGACCAGATTGCCACCGGCGACCTCGGCCATCTCGATGAAGAGGGCTATCTCCACATCACCGGGCGCAAGAAAAACGTCCAGATCACCGCGTTTGGCCGCAACTTTTCACCAGAATGGGTGGAAGCCGAGGCTCAACTCTGCCCTGCCATCGCCCGCATCGTGGTCTTTGGCGATGGACAACCGGCCAATGTGGCGCTGATCCAGCCCCTGCCGGGGAAAGAGGCGGATCTGCCACGCCAGATCGAAGGCTTGAACCAGCGACTGCCCGATTATGCACGGCTGCACCACTGGCTGCCGGTCGCCCTGGATCAACACCCCGGGCTGCTGACTGCCAATGGCCGCCCACGCCGCAACGAGATTTACCAACACTTTTTCCAGCAGATCAGCCAATGCCTTACAGGAGAATTCTCATGAGCTTCTATCAGACTCTGCAACAAGCCACCGCCCAGGAGCGCGAACACCTCTTCAATGCGCCCATCATCGAAGCCTGCCGCCGTGGGGATATCAGCCGCGATACCTATCTCGCCTTTCTGGCGCAGGCCTACTACCACGTGCGCCACACAGTCCCACTGCTGATGGCAACCGGCGGCAAGCTGGGTCAGGAGTACGAGTGGGTGCGTGGCGCCCTTGCCGAGTACATCGACGAGGAGTATGGCCATCAGGAGTGGATCCTCAACGACATCCGCGCCTGTGGCGGCGATGCCGAGGCGGTGCGTCACGGCCAGCCCGGTCTGCCCATCGAACTGATGGTCGCCTTCCTCTATGACCAGATCCAGCGCGGCAATCCTATGGGCTTTTTCGGCATGGTACAGGTACTGGAAGGCACCAGCGTGGCCATTGCGCTGACCGTGGCTGACCAGCTGAAAAGCGGCCTCGGCCTGCCCCCACAAGCGATGAGCTATCTGAGTTCCCACGGCACCCTGGACCAGGAGCACCTCAAGTTCTTTGAATCCCTGATGGATCGGGTCGAGAGCCCGGCGGATCAAGCCGCCATCATCCACTCTACCAAGGTGGTTTATCGCCTCTATGGCGAGATGCTCTACAACCTCACCGCCACCCCGTGAGCCAAGAGAAGGAGTTCGCATCATGAAGCTTGAAGGAAAAAAGGTGCTGCTCACCGGTGCCAGCGGCGGCATAGGCGAAGAGCTTGCCCAGGAGCTGGCCGCTCAGGGGGCCCATCTGCTACTGCATGGTCGCCGTGGCCCAGCGCTGGATCGGCTCTGCAAGGCATTGCCACACCCCGAGCGCCATCAGGTGGTGATCGCCGATCTTGGCGTTGCCCATGAGCGAGCCAAGCTGTTGCAACACCCCGCGCTGGAGGATGGACTCGACATCCTGATCAACAACGCAGGCTGCAACCAGTTTGCCTGGCTGGAAGATCAGAGCGCGGAACAGGTAGAACGCCAGCTGCTGCTCAATATCGAGGCACCGATCCAGTTGACCCGCGCCCTGCTGCCCACCATGCGCAAACCGGGGATCATCATGAACATGGGCTCCAGTTTTGGCAGCATCGGCTACCCCGGCTACAGCGTTTACTGCGCCAGCAAATTTGCCCTGCGCGGCTTTAGCGAGGCGCTGGGGCGGGAGCTGGAAGGGAGCGGTATCAAGGTGCTCCACTTTGCTCCCCGCGCCACCCGTACCAAACTCAACTCTGAAGCCGCCTACGAAATGAATGCCGAGCTGGGCACCCAGACCGACAGTCCGCAGGAAGTCGCCGAAGAGGCGGTCATCGCCCTGTGCAACGAGACCCGCCGCAGCTGGCTTGGCTGGCCGGAGAAGCTATTCGTGCAGCTCAACGCCCTGTTGCCAGCTATCGTTGACAAGGCGCTGGCCAAACAGCTCCCGGTCATCGAACGTTATGCCCGTCATCTTCAAGCCAGGACGGCAGAACCCGGCGTAGGTGCTCAGCCGCAACCGGTATTGTCTCGCCCAATCCCGACCAAAAAGGAACTTTGATATGACCTTTGCGCTTAAATCTGTCACCTCATGTGCCATCGCCATTCTGCTTGGCTCATCCAGTGTCATGGCCGCGGATGATGCTCTTGCCCCCATTCAGCAACAGTGGGCCGTCTGCCAGTATCAACAGACCGGCAAGGCGAAAGAGAGCTGCCTCGAAACCCTGAGCACCCAAGCCGAAGCGGCCAGTGCCAAGGAGCCCTTTCGCACTGACTTGCTGATCTGGTCGGCCATCGTCAAGAGCACCTGGGCTGGCGCCAAGGGCGGACTGGGGGCGCTGGGGCTGGTGAAAGAGGCCAAGGCCAAGCTGGAGCTGGCCATCAAGCAGGATCCCAAGGCGCTGGAGGGCTCCGCCTACACCAGCCTGGGTTCGCTCTACTATCAGGTGCCCGGCTGGCCGGTCGGTTTTGGCGATGACGAGAAGGCGGAGCAACTGCTCAAGCAGGCGCTGGCCATCAACCCGACCGGCATTGACCCCAACTTCTTCTACGGCGACTTCCTGCTGGATCAGGGCCGCAAGGCAGAAGCCAAAACTTATCTCGACAAGGCGATGGCAGCGCCAGCGCGCCCGGGCCGGGAAGTGGCGGACGAGGGCCGCAAAATGGAGATCCGCGAGCGGCTCGCCAAGCTGTAAAGTCCTGCCGTATCAGAGATCTATTTAAACTCTGCCCACCAGCTTGCATACTGGTGGGCAGAGTCGTTTCAAGGGGAATAACAATGCGGATCCTGCTGGTTGAAGATGATGTGATGCTGGGTGATGGCATGCAGGATGCCTTGCGCCACAGCGGTTATACGGTGGACTGGCTGCAACAGGGGTTGCCCGCCCTGACGGCACTCAAGAGCGACGAGTTTGCCGCCCTCATTCTGGACCTCAACCTGCCCGATATCGACGGCCTCAGCCTGCTGCGCAAGCTGCGCCGCGAAGGGCACCAGCTGCCGGTACTGATCCTCACCGCCCGCGATGCCCTCGACGATCGGGTCGTTGGCCTCGATGCTGGCTCCGACGACTACATGGTCAAACCCTTCGCCCTGCAGGAGCTCAACGCCCGCCTGCGCGCGCTGGTGCGCCGCAGCAAGGGGCAGGTGCAGGCCGTGCTGGAGTATGGGGAGATCCTCATCTACCCCGAGGCGCAGCAGGTCACCTATCGGGGCGAACCGGTCAAGCTCACCCCCCACGAATACAAGCTGCTGCAAGAGCTCATCAGCCAGAGCGGCCGGGTGCTGAGCAAGGAGCAGCTGCAGCAGAGCCTCTACGGCTGGGACGAGGGGGCTGAGAGCAATGCGGTGGAGGTACACATCCACCACCTGCGCAAGAAGTTTTACAGCGACCTTATCCGCAATATTCGCGGCGTCGGTTACATCATTCCCCAGCTTGATCAGGCCAGCCGGAGTGTCACCCGATGAAAAAACCGCGCTCCATCCGCCGCTTTCTGCTCACCGGCATTCTTACGCTGGTGGGACTCAGCCTCACCATCAGCGCCGTCATCGGCTATCTGGAGGCGAGCCACGAGATGGAGGAGCTGTTCGATGCGCGTCTGGCCCAGTCCGCCCGTATCACCGACCAGCTGCTGGAGCGCTATCTGGCACAGCAGGGGGCCCTGCCCGCCAATGGCGCCATCTATCAGGATTGGGAGGAGCGCAACCCGGACGAGTGGCAAAAAGATCCCAGCTTCAATCTGAGCGGCGAGGATCGGGAACTCACCCCCTATGGTCATGAGTTTGAACGCAACCTCTACTTCCAGCTGCTCAACGACAAGGGGGTGATGCTGCTGCGCTCCCCCAGCGCCCCTGCCCAGCCGCTGGTTGAACTGGCCCGCGGTTTCAGCACGGTAGAGAAGGATCGCCACCAGTGGCGCACCTTCACTCTCTACAATGACGATGGCCATACCTGGCTGGTGGTGGCCGAGCGGGATGACGAGCGTAACGAGCTGGCCAGCAAGATGGCCGGCCTCACCATGCTCCCCCTGTTGCTGACCCTTCCCTTTCTGCTGGTGCTGCTCTGGTGGCTCATCACCCGCGGTCTGGCGCCCCTGCGCCTGCTGGCACAAGCGATCAGCGAGCGCCACCCCGCCAACCTGAGCCCGCTCAACCTCAAGACCAGCGCCCACGAGCTGACTCCGCTCACCAACGAGATCAACCGCCTGATGCATGCGCTGGCCGAAACCATCGAGCGGGAGAAGCAGTTCACCAACGAGGCAGCCCACGAACTGCGCACCCCGCTGGCGGTGCTGCGGATCCACAGTGAAAATGCCCTGAGTGCCGAGGATGAGGAGAGTCGCCAGCAGTCGATGCACAAGATGCTGCAAGCCCTCGATCGCAGCGACCGGCTGATCCGCCAACTGCTGACTCAGGCCCGCATCGACAATCAGCAAGGGGTGGTGCAGAGCGAGCTCAACCTGAGCCAGCTGCTGCAAACCACGTTGGCAACGCTGGCCCCCATCGCCCTGAAAAAGGATCAACAGCTCTCGCTCGAGGGGGAAGGAAATCTGATGGTGATGGGTCAGGGCACCCTGCTCGATCTGCTGTTCAGCAACCTTATCGACAACGCGTTGCGCTACACCCAGGCCGGGGGCGAGATCTCCGTTGATGTACAACAGGAGGGACACAGGGTCAGGGTTGATATCCGCGACAACGGCCCCGGCATTCCGACCGCTGCGCTGTCACGGCTGTGCGAGCGCTTCTTCCGGGTCAATCCCCAGCAGGGGGATGGCGTCGGCCTTGGCATGGCGATTGTCTCGCGCATCGCCCAGCTGCACGGCGCCGAGCTTGATGTCCACAACCGGCCGGAAGGGGGGCTGGAAGTGAGCGTGTTCCTCCCCCTACCTCCGGCAAGATAAGCAATAAGCAAACAGCCCGCGATGCGGGCTGTTTGCTATCAATGACAATTTGGCTGCACGGTAAAGGTTCGGCTGGCATCCACCGGGCCAAGATCCGCCAGCAGGCGGCGGCCAAGCAGCACCGGATAGATCATGTCGCTGCGATCCCGCAGGGTGAACCACTCCTCGTACACCTTGTCCCCCAGACAGATGGACATGGTGACGGTCGGCCGCTGCTCCATGCCACCGGCGCCGCGGATGGTCACGCTCTGCTCCACCGGACGCTCGAACTGCTGTTTGACCCGCTCACCGCTGTCGGCGTCAGTCACATCCAGCATGAAGCGCACCCAGGGTTTGCCATCCCGTTTGAAGTGGACGAGGGAGCGCGCATCAAGAGAGGAGGTGAGCGCACCGGTATCGAGTTTCATCTTCACCGCCACACCGATCGGCATGATGAGTCCCTTCTCGACCCAGCCATAGCTGGTCGGTGTTGCCGCCAGTGCGCTGCCACAGAGCCCCCACAGGATGGCGGCACTCAACAATCTTTTACCCATCACGATCTCTCGCATTGTCGATATTGCGCCCAGATCTATCACAGCCACCCCGGGGGTCAACCCGATTTGTGGTGACCAGCCGCAACCTGCCCGGCAAACCGCAACGGCAGACGACAGTCGGTGGCAGCTGCAACGCCGATTGCATAGGGTTGAAAGCAGGGAGAAAAGAGGTAAACGGGAGGCAAGATAAGGTGCTGGATGAAGCTTGTGGTCAACCTCAGGTTGTGACGCCAAAGGCTACCACAATAATGAGTGAATTATCAGTCTTGTTCTGAAGGGATTTTTGCCTACACTGTTGTAAACCGGAGGGCCTGAAAACCACCGGTTTTTTTGCGCCTGCCGAAAATTTGCCACTGCAAAAGTGACTTTCAACAAGGCTCAATAAGGAATTTGTAATGCGTATCGAAGAAGACTTGAAGCTCGGTTTCAAGGATGTCCTGTTCCGCCCCAAGCGCTCTACTCTCAAGAGCCGTTCCCAAGTCAGCCTGACCCGTCAGTTCACCTTCAAGCACACCCAGACTCAATGGCAAGGCGTTCCCGTTATCGCCGCCAACATGGATACCGTCGGCAGCTTCGCCATGGCCAGAACCCTGGCTGGCTTCGAGATGATGACTGCAGTCCACAAACACTACAGCCTTGAGCAGTGGCAAACCTTCGTCAACGAAACCGATCCGGCCCTTCTGGGCCATGTGATGGTATCGACCGGCACCTCGCCGGATGACTTCGCCAAGACCCGCCAGATCCTCGCCATGTCCGAAGCGCTGCGCTTCATCTGCGTTGACGTGGCCAACGGCTACTCCGAGCACTTCGTCGAGTTCGTGCGCAAAATTCGTGAAGCCTGCCCCAACCACGTCATCCTGGCGGGCAACGTGGTGACCGGCGAGATGGTCGAAGAGCTGATCCTCTCCGGCGCCGACATCGTCAAGGTCGGCATCGGCCCGGGCTCGGTCTGCACCACTCGCGTCAAGACCGGTGTGGGCTACCCGCAGCTCTCCGCCATCATCGAGTGTGCCGATGCGGCCCACGGCCTCGGCGGCCAGATCGTCGGTGACGGCGGCTGCACCTGCCCGGGCGACGTCGCCAAAGCCTTCGGTGGCGGCGCCGACTTCGTGATGCTGGGCGGCATGCTGGCAGCCCACGAGGAGTGCGGTGGCGAAATCGTCGATGTGAACGGCGAGCCCTTCATGAAGTTCTACGGCATGAGCTCCTCCAGCGCCATGGACAAGCACGCTGGCGGCGTCGCCGAGTATCGCGCCTCCGAAGGCAAGATGGTGCTGCTGCCCTATCGTGGCCCGGTCGAGAACGCGGTGCGCGACATTCTGGGCGGCGTGCGCTCCACCTGTACCTACGTTGGTGCCAGCCAGCTGAAAGAGCTGACCAAGCGCACCACCTTTATCCGGGTTCGCGAGCAAGAGAACAACGTCTACGGCAAGGAGTAAACCTGGTTTATCTGCTTTACCGCCAGCTTAAAGAGCTCAACAAAGCACACACCACCTTTATCCGGGTGCGTGAGCAAGAGAACAACGTCTACGGCAAGGAGTAACCTGCCGCAGACCGCCGTCACGCGCTGACGGTTAGAAGCCAGTCAACCGGTGTGCTACCCTGCGCACCGGTTTTTTTGCATCTGGAACCCCGAGCCATGACAACTTCCCTGCCCCCGTTTGACTGGGACATCTTCTGCTGTGTCGTCGACAATTTCGGTGACATCGGCGTCACCTGGCGACTCGCCCGTCAGCTAAAACGGGAGGGGAAGATTGCGGCACATGGCAATAATGTCCAGGTGCGGCTCTGGGTCGACGATCTGGCAAGCTTTGCCCGCATCTGCCCCGGGCTCGACCCGGCGCAGGATGGCCAGTGGGTCGATGGCATCTATGTTCAGCATTGGGATGAGACCCTGCCAACTGACATGACCCCAGCCAGGGTGGTGATCGAGGCCTTTGCCTGCGAACTGCCCGCCCCCTTTATTGAGCGGATGGCGAGCCAACCCAAGCCCCCCTGCTGGATCAATCTGGAATACCTCTCGGCGGAGAGCTGGGTCGAAGATTGCCACGCCCTCGCCTCGCCCCAGCGAGTAGGCAACCAGAGCCTCAATAAATACTTCTTCTTCCCGGGTTTTACCGCTAAAACCGGTGGCCTCTTGTGCGAGCACGGCCTCATCGCCGAACGGGAACAGTGGCAGCAGGATGAAGCGGGACTGGCTGCCTACTGGGCCAGCCTCGGTTTGTCGCCAAAACAAGAGCACGAGCTGCGGGTCAGCCTCTTTACCTACGAGAGCGATGCGCTGAACAGTCTGGTCGAGAGCTGGTGCCAGAGCGCCACGCCCGTCACCCTGCTGCTGCCGCTGGGGCGCTCGCTACAGGATGTGCTGCGCGGCGCAAGCCTTGAAGGCGCCATCACCACCGCCAAGGCGGGGGATCTGCTCCACTCGGGCAACCTCACCATCAAGCTGCTACCGATGACCGATCAGGCCGGTTACGATCGGCTGCTGTGGAGCTGCGATCTCAATCTGGTACGCGGGGAGGACTCCTTCGTGCGAGCCCAGTGGGCAGCCCGTCCTTTCCTCTGGCACATCTACCAGCAGGAAGAGGATGCTCATCTGGTCAAGCTGGAGCAGTTCCTCGACCACTATCTTGCCGATCTGCCTGTCGATTGCGCCCAATGGCTGCGCCACTTCAATCTGGCCCTCAATCGTGGTGACGATTGCGGCAAAGAGTGCCGCGAACTTTGGGCCCAATGGCCCCGATATAGCGCCATTTGGCAGCAACATGGGCGAAGCTGGTCACAGAAGTTGCTGCGGGACGGGGATCTCGTCACGCGGTTGGTGAAATTTTTAGAAAGCCGTATATAATCTGGCAGTTTTTATCCGTCCGTTTCACGAACAGGAATTTTTTACATGAAAACCGCACAGGAAATCCGCGCTGGTAACGTAGTCATGATCGGCACCGAGCCGATGGTGGTTCAGAAGGCTGAATTCAACAAATCCGGCCGTAACTCCGCCGTGGTCAAAATGAAGCTGAAGGGCCTGCTGAACGGCAGCGCTACCGAGACCGTCTTCAAGGCCGACGACAAGCTGGACGTAGTTCAGCTGGAACGTAAAGAGTGCACCTACTCCTACTTCTCCGATCCCCTGTATGTCTTTATGGACACCGAGTACAACCAGTACGACGTAGAGAAAGACAACCTGGGTGACGTGCTGAACTACCTGGTAGACGGCATGGAAGACATCTGCGAAGTGACTTTCTACAACGAGAAAGCCATCTCCGTAGAACTGCCGACCACCATCGTGCGTGAAGTTGAGTACACCGAGCCGGCTGCCCGTGGCGACACCTCCGGTAAAGTGACCAAGCCTGCCCGTCTGAAAGGCACTACCTACGAGCTGGCTGTTGCCGCTTTCGTAGAGATCGGTGACAAGATCGAAATCGACAGCCGCACCGGCGAATTCAAGCGTCGCGTCAACTAATTGACCGCCTTGAATTGATTACAAAAAAGCGAGCCATCGGCTCGCTTTTTTATTGCCTGCACACCGCCATCACACCGCCCGCCTTCAGAAAATCCCACCGCCGCCGCTAACCCAGATAACCGGGGGAGCACACTATGGCCAGATTATCCTTATCACTGCTGTTATTGACCCTGCTGGCAAGCCACTCCTTGCAGGCGAGCGAAGTGGCGCCGCCCGTTACCGAACCAATGCCCCTCGATCACTGGCAAGCCAGCGACTGGAAAGGGGTGCCCGATGCCACCCAGATCGACAAGCAGACAGTGCTGTTTGCCAAACACGACAGTGAAAACTATGTGGGGCTGGCCATTTTGCTGCCCGACTGGCAACGCAGCGGCCAACTGTGGCAACTGACCCGAGCCCTCGGTCAGCTGGGCTTTGATACCCTGCTGCTGCTCCCCTCGCCCCAGCAGACCGAATTCGACCCCGCCGCCGAAAAGAAGCAGAAAAACAGCGATGAGTTTCGCAAGCAGTTTGCCGAGCGGATCAGCAAGCTGGCCGATGCCAAGCTGCAGGAAGGCGGCTTCAAGCTGATCCTGGCGCAAGGCACCGGCGCCGCCTGGACCGCCAATCTCATCGCCAGCGAACAGCTGCCCGCCCCCGATGCACTGGTGCTGCTCGATGGCTTCTTCCCCAACCAGCAGAGCAATCAGGTCATGGCCAAAGAGGTTGCCCAGGCCTCGATTCCGACCCTCGACCTCTATCAGGAAGATGGCGGCCGCTGGCCCTTGCTGGCCGCCGAAGCGCGCCTGAGCGAGAGCCGACGCAGCCACAAGCTCAATTACCGCCCTTACGCCCTGATGGAACTGGACGAAACACCCGCCCGCATTCAAGGGTGGCTCAACCATCTGGGTTGGCTCTAACACAAGGCGACAAAGCGCGCGCACGGTCACATCTGCCGGATAAAGCCTCGCCATAACTCAGGTGCGAGCTGGCCCTGACTGCATCCTGTTTGGCATCATGGCTCCTCGACACCGGAAAAATGGCAGGCAGGACCATGCAGCAAATCGTATTTCTCGACAGCGATACTCTGGATGCGGGCATCACCCTGCATCATCCCGACTTTCCCCACCACTGGCAAAGTTATCCCAGCACGGCCCCGGAACAGGTGATCGAGCGGCTCAAAGACGCCAGCATCGCCATCATCAACAAGGTGCGCATCGGCGCCGCCGAGCTGGCCCAGCTGCCGGAGCTGAAACTCATCGCACTCGCCGCAACCGGCAGCGACAACGTGGATCTGGAAGCGTGCCGCGCCGCCAACGTCGGGGTATGCAACATCCGCAACTACTCGGGCCCCTCGGTGCCAGAACATGCCATGGCGCTGATGCTGGCCCTGTCGCGCAACCTCTTCTGCTGGCGCCAGTCGCTGCTGGAGGGGCGCTGGCAACAGAGCGGCCAGTTCTGCTTCTTCGACCACAACATCATGGATCTGCACGGCAAGCAGCTTGGCATCATCGGCAAGGGGACCCTCGGTCAAGCGCTTGGCGAACGGGCCAAGGGGATGGGGATGACGGTGCATTACGCCCAGAGCCAGATCGGTGCCAACCACGACGAGGATCGGCTGCCGCTCGACGAGCTGCTGCAAAGCTCGGATGTGATCAGCCTGCACTGCCCGCTCACCCCCTACACCCGCAACCTGATTGGCGAGCGGGAGCTGGGCTTGATGAAACCGGGCGCCCTGCTGATTAACGTCGGCCGTGGCGGTCTGGTGGATGAAGAGGCGCTGCTGCGGGCGCTGGCCAACGGCAGCCTCGGCGGTGCCGGTTTCGATGTGGCGAGCGTTGAACCGCCGCCCCCCGACCATCCCTTGATGCAGGCGCTGCAATATCCCCACTTCATTCTGACCCCGCATGTGGCCTGGGCCAGCGAGGAGTCGATGCAGCGGCTGGCCGACCAGCTGATCGACAACATCAACGCCTTTGCCGCCGGTCGCCGCCAGCACCGGCTAGTCTGAGCAAAGATGCAAAACGGGGCCCACAGGCCCCGTTTTTTCATCTCCGGCATTCACGAAAGATGGCGATCAATCGTCGTCGTGCCATCTGTGCTTTTTATGCTTCTTGTGCTTTTTGTGGTGCTTGTGATAGTGGTAGTCATCATCGTAATAGCGATCCTGGCTCTGGTGGCCATCGCCGGTCTTGGCACCGATGGCCGAACCACTCGCCCCGCCGACCCCGGCGCCGATCAATTGGCCGGTATCGCCACCGACACTCTTGCCGATGGCAGCGCCGCCCAGCGCCCCCACGGCCCCACCGAGCGCCGCTTCATTCTTGTTGCCCTTGTTGGCCGTCGCCGCACCACCAGCTGCGCCGCCCAACGCAGCTCCCACCAGCGCACCGGTATCACCACCCAGCTCCTTGCCGATCATGGTGCCCGCTACACCGCCTGCCCCCCCACCGAGAATGGTGTTGAGGGTCTCCGAGCCGTGGGCCGCCGTGCTGCCCAGCAATAACGCACCCAGCAGAGCCAGAGCGCCGATGCCACGCGTATTCATCTCCATGGATACTCCTGTCAAACCTGATTAATTCCCCCGCACTATACAAACCGGCAGGCAGCAAACCAGTGGGGTACGAACGGCGGCTAACTCTTCGCTTGAAGCCCGGCATCAGGAATGACCCGAGAGATTGAATTCAATTACTTGAATAACAACAGGAAAAATTTCATGCCACAGAAATGGGACAGCGCTTGGCAAGGCCGGGAGGCTGTCGCAGCGCCAGCCCGACTGCTGGCGATCGGACAGCTCCTGTCACCAGCACAGGTTCTGGCGCCAAAACATCACAAACTCTGGCTGGCCAATTGTTCGATGATGGTCGTGCGCAGCAGCGCTCGCCCCTCATCAATACGAGCTGAGCGGGAGAGCCCCTTCGCCCACATCAGGGCCAGGGTGCGGCTCAGCACCGGTTCGTGCAGCGCCACGACTTTCAGCTGGGGATCGCACTGGTTTGCCGTATAGAGTCTGGGCAGAATGGCAACCGCCAGCCCCGAGCGCACCAGGCCGTAAAGCGTCTCGACGTAATCTGTGGTGTATCTGGGCTTGAGCCCGGGCTGCTGGCTCTGGGCCAGCCCGTTGACCTGTCGGCTGACATTGCCTCTGGCAAACAGGGCAATGTCACGGCGGGTCAGCTCCTGCCAACTGATGGTCTCCTCCGCAGCCAGCGGATCCTGCCGGTTGATCACCGCCACCAGCGCATCGTCCAGCAGCGGAGTCACCTCGAGCGCATCCTGCAGCGTGCCCTCCGGCACCCCGATCCCCGCATCCAGCGCCCCCTCGGCCAGCGCCTGCAACAGGCCGTCGTTGGTATGATCCTGAAACTCGACCCGCAACCCGGGAAACTGCTGCTGCAGACGAGCCGCCGCCAGCGGGAACATTAATGCGCAGACCGACGGGATCAAGCCGATACGCAAGGTGCCATCGCCCCCTTCTGCCATCACCTGCTGCATGTCGGCAAAAGCGGCGTGGGCCACATTGAGCAGCCCTTGGGCATGGGGCAGGATCGCCTCCCCCTGTTCGGTCAGGGTGACCGCCTGCGCGGTGCGGTGAAACAATTTACCGCCAAGCACAGATTCGATCTGGCGCAGAGCGCTGCTCAGGGCAGGCTGGCTGATGGCCATCTGGTTAGCCGTTTCGGTGAAGTGGCGCAGTTGGGCCAGGGTGACAAAATACTGGATCTGTTTGAGAGAGAGCGCAGGCAGACGACGCCAGGGTTCGGACATGGAAGCAACAACCGGAGAAAAACGTTTGCAGCAGCATAACCCTTTCTTATCCAGTTATAAATTCTTTGCGCTATGCACGGGCCAATCCCCTCCCTAAAGTGTGCCCATTATTCCCCTTGTCAGGCCCCCTCTGCCCATGTGTGAACAAGATGCTTCCCTTGAATTGCGCCGCCGCGCCGTACAGGCTGCCCTCGGCGAAGCGCCCTTCGATCTGCTGCTGACCAATGCCAACCTGATCGACATGGTGACCGGCGAGATCCGCCCCGCCGACGTGGGGCTGGTCGGCCCGCTGATCGCCAGCGTTCATCCGATCGGCACCTTCCAGCAGGCGCGCGAGACCCACGATCTGGCTGGCGCCTATCTCTCGCCCGGTCTGATCGACAGCCATGTCCATGTGGAGAGCTCCCACCTGACGCCGGAGCGCTACGCCGATGTGGTGGTCGCGCAGGGCACCACCACCATCTTCTGGGATCCCCACGAGCTGGCCAATGTGCTCGGACTGGCGGGGGTGCGCTACGCCATCGACGCCAGCCGCAATCTGCCGCTGCGGGTCATCTGCGCCGCCCCCTCCAGTGTCCCCTCGACGCCGGGCCTCGAGATGTCGGGCGCCGACTTCCATGGCCCCGAGATGGCCACCATGCTGGAGTGGCCGGAGGTGGCGGGCATCGCCGAAGTGATGGACATGCAGGGGGTGCTGGGCGGCAGCGAGCGAATGACCGGCATTCTGCACGCCGGTTTGCAGCGCAATGCCCTGATTGAGGGACACGCTAGGGGCCTCAGTGGTCACCGGCTGCAAGCCTATCTGGCCGCCGGAGTCAGCTCTGATCACGAACTCACCTCGGCTGCCGATGCGCTGGAGAAGCTGCGGGCTGGCCTCACCCTGCAGCTGCGCGGCTCCCACCCCTATCTGCTGCCGGAGATCGTCGCGACGCTGAAACAGCTGCCCCACCTCTCCTCCCAAATCACTCTCTGTACCGACGATGTGCCGCCCGACATGCTGCTGGAGAAGGGGGGCATGATTGCGCTGGTCAAACTGCTGGCAAAGCTGGGGCTGGCGGTGCCCGACGTGCTGCGAATGGCCACCCTCAATGCCGCCATCCGTCTGCAGCGCAACGATCTGGGGCTGGTTGCCGCTGGCCGCAACGCCGATCTGGTGGTGTTCGACAACCTCACCGATCTCAATCCGATCTGGGTCTACAGCGGCGGCCAGCGGGTCGCCCGCCATGGCGCCATTCTCACGCCCTCCGAGCCTGTCGCTGGTTGTCTGGCACCGCGCGATACCATGCAGATCCCCCTGCGCACGCTGGAGGACTTTGTCATCCGGGTGCCCGGGCTGGCTGCAGGGCGGGCCCGATTCAAAACCATCAAGGGGGCTCGCTTCACCCAGTGGAGTGAAACCGAGGTTGAGGTTCGGGATGGTCAGGTGATCGTGCCAGCGGGATTTAGCCTCATCTCGGTGCAACACCGTCACGGCCGCCATCAGGCAGGCACCCGGCTGGCGCTGCTGGAGGGGTGGGGCGAGCTGCAAGGGGCCATCGCCACCAGCTACTCCCACGACTCCCACAATCTGGTGGTACTGGGGCGCGACCCGCAAGAGATGATGCTGGCTGCCAACACCCTGATCGCCAGCGGGGGCGGCATGGCGGTCGTCCAGCAGGGTAAGGTGCTGGCCCACGTCGCCATGCCCATCGCGGGTATGCTCTCCGACCTGCCAGTCAGCGAGCTGGCCGCCAGCTTCCACACCCTGCGCGAAGTGAGCGGCAAGGTGGTGGAGTGGGAGCCCCCCTACCGGGTCTTCAAGGCCATCGAAGGAACCTGTCTTGCCTGCAATGCGGGGCCCCATCTGACCGATCTCGGCCTCACCGACGGTCTGACCCGCGAGATTGTCGACCCCTTCATCTGCTGCTGGCCCCACGATGCCAGCCAAGCCGATTAACACCGAGGAGAACAGCGTGAACCCTGTCGTCATTATTCTGGATACCGACCCCGGCATCGATGATGCCGTTGCCATAGCCGCCGCCCTGTTTCATCCCGGGATCGAGCTGGCGCTCATCACCACGGTCGCCGGCAACGTTGATGTCAGCAAGACCACCCGCAACGCCCTGCGCCTGCTGCACTTTTTCGACAAGGAGGTGCCAGTGGCGCAGGGGGCCAGCCAGCCCCTCGTGCGCCCCCTCGACAATGCCAGCCACATCCACGGCCACTCCGGCCTCGATGGTTACGAGTTTGCTGAGCCCGGGCAACAGCCGCTGCCGGAGCATGCCGTCGAAGCCATGAAGGCTAATCTGCTCGCCAGCGAACAGCCCATGACGCTGGTGCCCATCGGGCCGCTGACCAATATCGCCCTGCTGCTCACCCTGCACCCCGAGTGTCGGGAGAAGATCGCGCGGATCGTGCTGATGGGCGGCTCGGCCGGTCGGGGCAACCACACCCCAAATGCCGAGTTCAATATCTACGTGGATCCGGAGGCGGCCCACATCGTCTTCAGCAGCGGCCTGCCCATCGTGATGTGCGGGCTGGATGTCACCAGCCGGGCCACCCTGACCGGCGAGATGATTGCGGCGCTGCCCGCCCTCAATCGCACCGGCGCCATGCTCCACGCCCTGTTCGGCCACTATCGTGGCGGCAGCATGCAGACCGGGCTCAAGATGCACGATCTCTGCGCCATTGCCTATCTGGTGCGCCCCGACCTCTTTATCACCCGGGCCTGCCATGTAGCCATCGAGACCCGGGGTGAACACACCCTGGGCACCACCTCGGTGGATATCAACAACCGGCTCAAGCGAGCGCCCAACGCCGAGGTGTGCCTCGATATCGACGTGCCCGGGTTCAGGGCCTGGTGCATGGAGACCCTTGCCCGCGCCATCTGATCCCGAACCGCCAGCTCGCTGGCCCATTCACATCAAGAAGAGAGTGTTGGAACATGCTGGAAATAATTGTCAGCACCCTGATCCTGGTCATCTGCGGCTATCTCATCGCCAAAAACTACGATGCCAAGATAGTGCTGTTCGCGGCAGGCCTGCTGTTGATGTTCGCCGCCGTCGGACTGGGCCACCCGCTGCTGCCTGTAGCCGAGAGCAGTGGCCTCAGCTGGCTTGACCCCTTCGTCCAGATCAAGAAGATCTTCATCAGCCAGATGGGCAATGTCGGCCTCACCATCATGGTGCTGTTCGGCTTCTCCAGCTACATGAGCCACATCGGCGCCAACGACGTCACCGTCATGCTGCTGACCCGCCCCCTGAGCCGCATCCGCTCCCCCTACCTGCTGGTACCGGTGATTTTCCTCCTGGGCAACCTGCTCTCCTTGGTGGTGCCGAGCGCAGCCAGTCTGGCGGTGCTGCTGATGGCGACCCTCTATCCGGTGCTCAAGGCGTCGAACATGTCCTCCCTCACCGCCGGGGCCGTCATCGCCACCACTGCCACCATCATGCCCAGCCCGCTCGGGGCCGATAACGTGCTGGCAGCCCAGAAGCTGGGGATCCCGCTGGTGGAGTACATCGTCTCCTACCACGCCCCCATCTCGCTGCCGACGCTGGCGTTGATGGCGGTGGTGCACTACTTCTGGCAGAAGGCGATGGACAAGCGGCAGCAGGCGCGTGGCGGACTGGAAGAAAAAGAAGAATCGCTCGCCGTGCCGACCGGACTGCCACCCGCCTACTACGGCCTCTTTCCGGTGCTGCCACTGGTGCTGGTGCTGCTGTTCGGCATCTGCTTCACCCACATCTCCCTCGGGCTGGTGGAGATCACCTTCGTCTGCCTGCTGCTCACCATAGGGGTGGAGCTGCTGCGCAAAGGCAATATCAAGGAGACCAGCAAGGAGTTCGCCATCTTCTTTACCGGCATGGGCACGGGTCTGGCTCAGGTGGTCTCACTCATCGTGGCGGCCAGCATGCTGGTGGAGGGGCTGAAAGCCATCGGCATCATCGATACCCTGGTGGAGAGCGTGAAGCACATCGACGGCGTCGGCTCGATCCTGATGTTCTTCTTCTCCGGCACGGCGGCGCTGATCGGCTTTATCAGCGGCAGCGGGCTGGCAGTCTTCTACTCCTTTATCAACATCATTCCCGAGATCACCGAGAAGGTCGGGGTCAACAGCGTCGCGGTGGCCCTGCCGATGCAGCTCACTGCCAACCTGATCCGCTCCATGTCGCCGGTCGCCGCGGTGATCATCGTCATCGCCTCGATCACCGGCAGCAACCCCATCGAGATCATCAAGCGCACCTCGGTGCCCATCATCTCGGGCATCATCTGCTGCATGACCCTCTCCTACCTGCTGTTCAGCTAAACCAGCCCCCTCTGCAGGCGATCAATCAGGTCGCCTGCAGACGGTTTTTTACCCACGGTTGAAAGTGAACCCACTGCATGTAAACGACCGGAAGATAATCGGGTGGTATAGTCTATAACTTGAGCGATTGGAGCCGGATGGCCTTGCTGCCAGCGCCGAAGATGACTATCAGGCAAACAAAGGAGATGTTATGAGCAGTCCGTTTATCGAGCAGATCAAAGCACGTCGCACCATCTATGCCCTGGGTGACCAGGTGTCCCATACGCCGGAGCAGCTGACGGCCCTGATCCAGGATGCCATCAAGCACAGCCCCTCCTCCTTCAACTCCCAGAGCTCCCGCGCCGTTATTCTGTTTGGCGCCCAGCACCACAAGCTGTGGGATATCGTCAAAGCCGAACTGAAAAAAATCGTGCCGCCGGAAGCCTATGCCCAGAGTGAAGCCAAGGTGGATGGCAGCTTCCGCGCAGGTTTTGGCACAGTGCTGTTCTTCGAGGACACCGACGTCATCAAGGATCTGCAGCAAAAATTCGCCCTCTATGCCGACAACTTCCCCATCTGGTCGGAACATGCCACCGGTATCGCCCAGTTTGCGGTCTGGACGACGCTGGCGCAGGAGAAGGTCGGCGCCTCCCTGCAGCACTACAATCCGCTCATCGACGAGGCGGTTCGCAAGGAGTGGAACCTGCCCGCCAGCTGGCTGCTGCGCGCCCAGATGCCCTTTGGCAGCATCAAGCAAGCTGCTGGCGACAAGACCTTTATCGACGACGCCACCCGTTTCCGCGTCTTCAAATAACAGTCAGATAGCAAAACGCCCCCGCAGTTCGGGGGCGTTTTTATTGCGACATAGGGTGCGGATGGCGATGGTTCATACCGCAATATGTGGCCGCAACGCGCTCTCTGCGCCGCTCAGGCGGGCAGCGTCACCAGCAGGGACGTCTCTCCAAGTTCCACCTTCACCTCGCGCCAGTCGCGGATCACCGCCACCACCGCCGGATTGAGCGGCGCATCGCCCCCCACTTGTACCACGGTACAGCCTGCGCGCAAGGCGCTCTCGATACCGGCTGACGCATCCTCGAACACCAGACAACGAGCGGGCGAGACGCCAAGCCGTGCAGCACCGAGCAGATAGGGCTCGGGGTCGGGTTTGCCATTGACCACAGCTTCGGCCCCCACCAGCAAGGCGGGCAGCGGCAAACCGGCACAATGCAGGCGGTGACGGGCAACCCGCTCACTGGCGGAGGTCACGATGGCCCAGCGCTGTGGCGGCAAGCAGCGCAACTGCTCGTCACATCCGGCGATGGCATCGCCGCCGGTATGCAGCATCTCCAGCTCGTCGAGCCGCGCCGCCTCCCGTTCCACATCCAATTGCAGGGCCAGCGCCCGGATCACCTCCCGCGAGCGCATACCGTGGCACATCGCCAGCACCGGCTCGGGATCGAGCTGATGTTCACGACACCAGATCCGCCATACCTTCTCCACATCGTCGGTCGAGCAGACCAGGGTGCCATCCATATCGAGCAGCAGGGCGGCGACCGCCACGGTTTTTGTACCGCCCATACAAACGCTCGGTTCACTACTCATGCCGGTAATCATGCCGCTACTCATGCAGAGACTCCCGCCAGCTCTGGCTGAACCCCCTGCAGCGCATCGGCAAAAGCCTGCTGCTGGGCGGCACGCTCATAACAGGCCAACGCCTGTTCGGCGCTGCCAGCCCACACCTGCAGCGGGCCGACCACAAAACCCTGTTGCAGCAGGCTGGCGAGCAGCTCCCCCGTTTCAGGCGCGGCCAGCGGCTGGGCCAGCACCAGGGTGCCCTTGATCAAAAAGAGATAGCGTTGGGTAGACATGATATGACTCCTTGTTCCAGATCGGAGGGGGCTCGGCTCCCCTTTCAGCGCCATTAGAACAGGGCGTTTAGATAATTTATAATGAGCAAATAGCCACTTTCGATAATCAAACGGAATGAAATTCGACCTCAAACAACTGCAGGCGTTCGTGATGCTGGCAGAGACCGCCAACTACCGGGAAGCGGCCAACCGCCTCTTCATTACCCAGCCAGCCCTCACCAAACAGATCCAGGGATTGGAGCAGACCCTCGGCAGCACCCTGTTCAATCGCGGCCGCCACGGCGCCGAACTGACCGCCGTCGGTGCCCAGTTGCTTACCCAGGCGAGTGCGCTGGTCGAGCACGGGCGGGAGTTCGAGAGGCATGCCCTGGCAGTAGCGAGCGGGATTGCCGGTCAGCTCAAGATTGGCTTTGGTCTGTCGAGCTTTGCGCTGGCCCCCTCGCTGGTCGCCCGCTTCAAACAGCAGGTGCCCGATGTGATGGTGCATCTGCAGGACATGCCCTCCGCCATCCAGCAGGAGCAGCTGCTCTCCGGCCAGCTCCAGCTTGGCTTTATGCGCCGCCCACAGCTGCCGCAACTGCGCGAGCACAGGTTGCTGATTGATCGGCTGGTTCTGGCGGTGCCAACCCGGATGACCTTGCCTGATCCGGCATCGTTTGATGTCCAGCAGGCGTTGACCAGCCAGCCGCTACTGCAGATGGTGGGCCACCGCTGCCCCGGTCTCAGCCAGCAGATCGCCGGTTTTCTCGGCGCCAACCGGCTGACCGGGATGATCCAGGAGGCCGAAGATATCCAGACCCTGGTAGCGCTGGTGGCCGCCGGGATCGGCAACGCCATCCTGCCGCGCAGCGTCAGCTTTATTGCCGGTCCCGATGTGACCCTCTATCCCCTCTTTGGCCCCAATTCCGAGTGGGAGGTCAGTCTGGTATGGAATCCCCTGTTTGCCGACCCCATTCGCGACAACTTCGTCAAGCTGGTGGTCGCCACTCACCCCACGCCTATCTCGGCCACGCCCGAGCGCTGATTGCAACGGCTATGGGTTGCTAACACTGTGCCCAGCCAAAACAGTGCGCCCCCAGCAAGGGGGCGCATGCAAAACCAGAGCGGCAATTCGGATCAACAGTTGGCACAGTGGCTGCGGTTTTTGCCCGCCCCCTTGGCGCTATAGAGCGCCGCATCAGCGGCAGCCAGCAACGCTACCTCTCCCTCCAGCGGATGCTCTGCCGTATAGGTGGCAATGCCAATACTGGCGCTGAGGTGAATATTATCCGCCACCACGATGTCGAGATCGTTGATGGCCTGGCGGATCTCCTCGCCAATCCGCTGGGCCGCATCCCGGTCGGTATTGCCAAGGATCAAGGCAAACTCGTCACCGCCAAAGCGGCAGGGAAGATCGGCCGGACGCTGGCAGAAAGATTGCAGCAAATGGCCCACCAGCTGAAGGGAGCCATCCCCCATCTGATGGCCAAGATGGTCATTGCACGCCTTGAAGTTATCGAGATCCAGCATGATGAGGGAGAGTGGGGTCTGCTCGCGCATGCTGCGCCGCCACTCGTTATGCAGAAAGCTGTTGAACAGCCGTCGATTGGCCAGTCCGGTCAGGGGATCGTGCAAAGAGAGGTTGGCCACCTCCAGCTCCAGCAACTTGCGCTCGGTGATATTGATATGAGCGACGGAAAAAAACTCGGCATCAAGGCCAGGCACCGGTGCGACCCGCATCATAAACCAGCGCTGGGTATCCGGACTGTGACAGGGGTACTCCAGATAGAACTTATCCTGCTGGTGACGGATAACCCGCAGGATCCCCTCCACGGCCGCCACCGCTGAGGGCTCTGCTTCGCCGTTGCAAGCCCCCATGTAATTGACCCCGAGCCAGTTATATCCCTTGGGCATGCCATTTTGTTCGGCAAACAGATCCCAGGCGAGATTGGTGTAATGGATCACCCCATTCCGGTCTATCACCGAGATCTGATCTTCCAGTGAGTTCAACAAGGCTGCCAGAGATTGCGCATGTTCGCCGAAGCGGTCGTTTGCGCCTTTCGGATCACCAGTCATGGGGAATATCCTGTAAAAAAAGTGGCTCGGAGCCACCTATTAACAATCAAGTCAGTTAATAGAGTAAAGCACCTAAACGCCACTTATCCAAGT
Source organism: Aeromonas sp. MdU4 (assembly GCF_041929505.1). Lineage (NCBI taxonomy): Bacteria > Pseudomonadati > Pseudomonadota > Gammaproteobacteria > Aeromonadales > Aeromonadaceae > Aeromonas > Aeromonas sp. MdU4. Next base: position 83,564 of record NZ_JBHFMW010000021.1, read on the forward strand.
GAACCCAAAAGACTTAAACAGGCTCATCCGGCAAGGCTGCAAACCATTTCAACATGCCGGATAAAAATGGAATTTTTCACTATAAATCAAGTATATAAAGTCAGATTAATGACCACACCACTGATTTTCACAGGGGATGCCATCCCCCTCTCCGTCCATTTTGGTATTCGGGCAGTTTTGCAAGAACCAGGTTGCCTCCTCGCAGGAGGTCATCTGGGAGCAATACTCCCGACCATCACACTGGCGAATAAATGTCGTTGCCTGTGGCGTGCTAACCGTAGCGCTGGCCTCTTCCTGATTGAAAGAGGAGATCGGCAAGGGCGCCATCGACTCGGCCGAGAAGCGTGAATAGATGGAAAAGAGACCGGCGAGCACCAGCAGGGGAATAAGTTTGCCGCGCCAACTGCTCTTGCGGCGCCGATAGGGGTTACGTCGCTCTCTGGTCGCGGTGGGTCGTGGCGGCTGGCTTGCCGCCCGCCATGATGGAGTTGCCGATGGTGTTGCTGACCTTGCTGCTGATGATGATGCAGAAAATGACGCGGCCGACGGCCCTGCATCAGCTAACGTGAGCGGGCGATCGGGGAAAAAAACCTGCAGCGCCCGCGGCTTGCCATCCTGACCACTGCCGATCAGATAAGTGACCCGCTCTCCCGGCTCGGGCAAGCGGCCATCAGATTGCAGCGCAGTGATATGCACAAACAGCCCACCACGCACGCCATGAGATGCCTGCTCATCGCCATGTTGCTCCGGCGTAATAAACCCGAAGCCGCGCGCCTCGTTCCAACTCGCGATCCGTCCTTGATAACGCATCTGTCCATCCCTGTTGTTATCCATGTGAGCACTCTCTTGCCCAACCATCATGTTGCCCAAAAGCACTGCGGCCCGACAGGGGGCCGCAGATTAAATCTCAAAACGGTGATCGGGCGCAGCCTGCGGTGGGCTTCAGGCCAGCTGGGCAACCTTGATGATTTCGGCGATGCGACCCAGCATCCGCAGCGAGGTGTGGTGCTCGGTGGCATCGGCGGCGGCGCAGGCATCCTCCAGAATGGTGATGGCGTAGTCCCGGTCATGACCATCCCGCGCCGCCGCCTGAATGGCCCAGCTGGTGCTCACTCCGCACAGATAGAGGTGGTCGATGTGGTTGGCCCGCAGTGCAGGCTCCAGCGCCGTGCCATAGAAGGGGCTCACTCTGGGCTTGGCCAGCACCAGATCGCCGGGTTGCACATCCAACTCCGGGTGAAAATCAGTGCCACTGTCACTCAGAGAGAGCGCACCCAGCTGGTGAGCGCGTCCAAACATGGGGGAGCCCTTGGGTTGCAGCTGATAACGACTGTCGAAACCGACCTTGATCAGCACTACCAGCCAACCGTGGGTGCGGGCATGGGCCAGCGCCTGATTGGCGTGGCCAATGGCATCCTGCTCCAGCACATGGGCCGCCGAAGCGGCGATGCGCCCGTCCGGATGGGCAATATCGTTGATAAAATCGATCACCAGCAGTGCCTTGTTCATCACCTTTGCTCCTTCGCAAATTCAGCCCTATCTATCTGGCTGCCGCCTGTCAAACCAGCCCCAAAGCATAACGCAGCGCCATCTCTTTGAGCGGGCCCGCCTTGTCAGCCAGATTGAGGGCCAGATTGCGGGCTAGCTTGAGGGGGCCAATCTCGTTGCTGAACACCCCGTAGAAGAGATCCATCCCCGACTGCATCAGCAGGTTGTCGGGGCGGCGACGACGCTCGTAACGATCGGCCAACGCCAGCTGATGCCAGTCAGCGCCAGCCCCTTGCAGCAGATCGACCCAGCAGGCCACATCCTTGAAGCCGAGGTTGACCCCCTGCCCCGCCAGCGGGTTGATGGTGTGGGCGGCATCACCGAGCAACACCACCCGACCGGCGTGGTAATCGTTGGCGTGGCGGCGCACCAGCGGGAAGCTCCCCTTGCCGGTGACGGTAAAACCGCCGAGGCGGCGCGGGAAGTGACGGCGCACTTCGGCGGCGAGCCCCTCGTTGCTCATGGCGGCCAACGCCCGGATCCGGGCCGGGCTGTCATACCACACCAGAGAGCCGTGCTGGCCGGGCAGCGGCAGGAAGGCGCGCGGGCCGCTCGGGGTAAACTGCTGCCAGGTGATATCTTCCTGCGCAAAGTCGGTGTCGATATTGATCAGCATGCAGTGCTGGCGGTACTCAAAACGCGATACACCGATACCGGCCAGCTTGCGGGTATGGGATTCGGCACCGTCACAGGCCAGCACCCAGCGAGCGGCAATTTCGGTGCCGTCGTCCAGGGTCAACACAGCGTCATCCGCACTCTGGCGCAAGCTCGTCACCGCCGCGGGAGTGTGGGTCTGGATAGTGGGGAAATCCTCCATCCGCTTGAGCAGGGCGAGCTGTACCAGCCGGTTCTCGATGATGTAGCCGAGCTGGGGCAGGCCGAGGTCGGCGGCGCTGAAGCGGGTGGCAAAACCGTCCAGCTCCCAGGTCTCCAGTCGGCGGTAGGGGCAGAGCCGCATCTGCTGCAGATGGTGCCAGGCACCGGCTTGCTCCAGCAACGCCACCGAGGCCTGACTGATGGCGGAGACCCGCAGATCCAGCGGCTGCTCTGGCGCGTAATGCTCAGGCAGTTGCGTCTCGATGACCCGCACCGAGAGGCCCTGGGCCGCCAGCAGGCAGGCGGTCGCGGCGCCCACCATGCCGGCGCCGACGATGGCGATATCACACTGTTCCATAAAATCATTCCTGAAAGGGTGCGTCCGGCGACTGCGCCAGGACGTGAACCGAATGGCTGCATGATAGCGCAAGGGCGGCTGATAAACAGTGAGGCAAATGGGGAATTGCTGCGTCAAATCAAGGAGAAAGGTTATCCACCCAGCTCAGGGCTCACAGCGGTAGCGCACCATTGCCAGCTGGATATTAGCTAGGCAGTATGCCGATTGCGGAGTAAAATGCGCGGTCCTTTGACCACGCCGATTTCAAAACAAGTCAAGAGAAGCAATGAGCAAGAAACTTCACATTAAAACCTGGGGTTGCCAGATGAACGAGTATGACTCGTCCAAAATGGCCGACCTGTTGGATGCCAGCAATGGCTACACACTCACCGAGGAGCCCGAAGAGGCAGATGTCTTGCTGCTGAATACCTGCTCCATCCGCGAAAAAGCGCAGGAGAAGGTGTTCCACCAGCTGGGTCGCTGGAAAAAGCTCAAGGCCAACAAGCCTGGTCTGGTGATCGGCGTAGGTGGCTGCGTCGCCTCCCAGGAAGGTGATGCCATTCGTCAACGCGCTCCCTATGTGGATATCGTGTTCGGCCCGCAGACCCTGCATCGCCTGCCCGCCATGATCAAGGAAGTGCAAGAGGGCCACGGTGCCCAGGTTGATATCGCCTTCCCCGAGATCGAAAAATTCGACAGCCTGCCCGAACCGCGCGCCGAAGGGGCTACCGCGTTCGTCTCCATCATGGAAGGCTGCTCCAAATACTGTACTTACTGCGTGGTGCCCTACACCCGCGGTGAAGAGGTGAGCCGGCCGCTGGACGACGTGCTCTACGAAATCGCCCAGCTCGCCCAACAGGGCGTGCGCGAAGTGAACCTGCTCGGTCAGAACGTCAACGCCTGGCGCGGCCCGACCTTTGATGACGGTATCTGCACCTTCGCCGAGCTACTGCGCCTGGTGGCCGCCATCGACGGTATCGATCGCATTCGCTACACCACCAGCCACCCGATCGAGTTCACCGACGACATCATCGAGGTCTACAAAGACACCCCGGAAGTGGTCAGCTTCCTGCACCTGCCGGTGCAGAGCGGCTCGGACCGGATCCTGACCATGATGAAGCGCCCGCACACCATCCTGGAGTACAAATCCAAGATCCGTCGCCTGCGTGCCGCCCGTCCCGACATCACCATCAGCTCCGACTTCATCGTGGGTTTCCCGAACGAAACAGACGAAGACTTTGAAGCGACCATGAAGCTGATCGAAGAGATCAACTTTGACATGAGCTACAGCTTCGTCTTCAGTCCGCGCCCGGGCACCCCGGCTGCCGACATGCCTGACGATGTCGACATGGAAGTGAAGAAAGCCCGACTGGCCCGCCTGCAGCACGTCATCAACAATCAGGCGATGCAGATTGGCCGCGCCATGCTGGGCACCACCCAGCGCATTCTGGTGGAAGGGCCCTCCAAGCTCGACCCGATGCAGCTGTGTGGCCGCACCGAGAACAACCGGGTGGTCAACTTCGAAGGGCAGCACACCCTGATCGGCGGCTTTGCCGATGTGGAGATCACCGAGGTTCGCCCCAACTCCCTGCGCGGCAAGTTCATCCGCGGCGAGAACGAGATGAACCTGCGCATCGCCACCGCCCCGAGCGAGATCCTGGCCCGTCGTCCCGACAATGTGCCAGACGAGCTGGGCGTGGCCGCTTTCACTCCCCATTAATCTCCCCCTCCCCATTCGCCCGACGGATGGGGAGCGCCTTGAGACGAGGATATTTTGAGCCGACACATCTCGACCCTGAATCTGCATCTGGAGCCTGCCGACAACCAGCGCCTTGCCAGCCTGTGCGGCCCCTTCGATGACAACATCAAGCAGCTGGAGCGCCGCCTCGGCGTCGAGATCAGCTACCGTGACAGCCACTTCCAGCTGGTGGGCAAACCGGCCCAGCTGGATGCCACCGCCGTCATCCTCAAACACCTCTATGTGGAAACCCAGCCGCTCAAGGGTGGCAAGGTGACCGACATCACCCCCGATATGGTCCATCTGGCCATTTCGGAGTCGCGGGTGCTGGAGCAGGATGACGAACCGGCACCGAGCATCCCCTATGGCAAGGAGGTGACGGTCAAGACCAAGCGCGGTCTCATCAAACCACGCAGCCCCAATCAGGCCCAGTACATCGCCAATATCGTGCGCCACGATATCTGCTTCGGCATCGGCCCTGCCGGTACCGGCAAGACCTATCTGGCGGTCGCAGCGGCTGTGGATGCCCTTGAGCGTCAAGAAATTCGCCGCATTCTGCTGACCCGTCCGGCGGTGGAAGCGGGCGAGAAGCTGGGCTTCCTGCCCGGCGATCTCTCCCAGAAGGTGGATCCTTACCTGCGTCCGCTCTACGACGCCCTGTTCGAAATGCTGGGCTTTGAGCGGGTCGAGAAACTGATGGAGCGCAACATCATCGAAGTGGCGCCGCTCGCCTACATGCGCGGCCGCACCTTGAACGATGCCTTCATCATTCTCGATGAGGCCCAGAACACCACCACCGAGCAGATGAAGATGTTCCTGACCCGGATCGGCTTCAACTCCAAAGCGGTGGTGACCGGTGACATCACCCAGGTAGACCTGCCGCGCAATGCCAAATCCGGCCTGCGCCATGCGCTGGAAGTGCTGCAAGGGGTCGATGGTCTGTCGTTCAACTTCTTCGAGTCCAAAGACGTGGTCCGCCACCCTGTTGTGGCCCGCATCGTGCAGGCTTACGAGGCATTCGATGCCAAACAGGCGGCTGAAAAAGCAGCCCCTTATACCGGTAAGGAAAGTACCGGCAAAGAGAGCACCAGCAAAGAGAGCGAGCAATGAGCGTAACCCTGGATCTGCAACTGGCCAGCGCCAGCACCGACGGCCTGCCCACCGAAACCCAGCTGCAAAGCTGGCTCGACGGCACCATTCTCGGCTTCCAGCAAGATGCTGAAGTGACGGTGCGTATCGTCGACGAGGCGGAGAGCAACGAGCTCAACCTCACCTATCGCGGCAAGGACAAGCCCACCAACGTGCTCTCCTTCCCGTTCGAGGCGCCGCCCGGTCTGGAGCTGCCGCTGCTCGGCGATCTGGTGATCTGCCGTCAGGTGGTGGAGCACGAAGCACAAGAGCAGAGCAAGCCCCTCATGGCCCACTGGGCCCACATGGTTGTGCACGGCAGTCTGCATCTGCTAGGTTATGACCATATCGAGGATGAGGAAGCCGAAGAGATGGAAGCGCTTGAGCGCGACATCATGCAGGAAATGGGCTTTGCCGATCCCTATCTGAACGACGAAGAGTAAAACGCCGGACGGTCATCGACTTGAAACAGCAGATGACCATCCTTATATAACCCGAACAAGTTCAAGTGTGTTTAAGCGAGTAACCAAGAGAAAAAATGACCGACGATCACCCTAGTACCGGCTCGCCGAAGAAAACCTGGCTCGACAAACTCAGCCAACTCTTCCAGGGCGAGCCAAAAGACCGCAATGATTTGGTAGATGTGATAGCCGATGCCGAAGAGCGAGACCTCATCGATCAGGACACCAAGGACATGATCGAGGGGGTGCTGGAGATCGCCGATCTTCGCGTCCGCGATATCATGATCCCCCGCTCCCAGATGGTGACCATCGAAAAATCCCAGCCGATCGACGAGATCCTGCCGGTGATTATCGCGTCCGGCCACTCCCGCTTCCCGGTGATCAACGAGGACAAGGATCATGTGGAGGGCATTCTGCTCGCCAAGGATCTGCTCCCGTTCGGGTTTGGCGGCCATCACGCCAGCGAGCCGCTACAGCTCGAGAAAATCTTGCGCCCCACGGTGATCGTCCCCGAAAGCAAACGGGTTGACCGTCTGCTCAAGGAGTTCCGTGAAGAGCGCTACCACATGGCCATCGTGGTCGACGAGTTTGGTGGCGTCTCCGGTCTGGTGACCATCGAAGACATACTGGAGCTGATCGTTGGCGAGATTGACGACGAGTTTGACGACATCGAGGATGAGCCGGACGAGATCCGCCGCCTCAGCAAGCGGGTCTTCTCCATCAGCGCCCTGACCGAGATCGAGGATTTCAACGACTTCTTCGGCACCAAATTCAGCGACGAAGAGGTGGATACGGTGGGCGGTCTGGTGATGCACGCCTTCAGCCACCTGCCCAAGAAGGGCGAGGAGATCGAGCTGGACGGCTACCTGTTCAAGGTGATGCATGCCGACCGACGCCGCCTGCAACAGTTGCAGGTGAAGATCCCCGAACACCACGCGGCGGCGCAATCCGAACCGCAGTAAGCAAATCCGCTCGCTGTTTGAAACAACGCCCCGACCTCGGGGCGTTGTGCTCTCTGCGACCGGCATCGAGGCTCGCCGTTGCCCCTCTTACAGGTTAAGATAGCGACCATTCGACCCCAATTGCCGACCAAGACGAGCACAATCGCCCGTGAAATCATCCCCCACTACATCAAAAATTCTGTTAAGCATCAGTGCTCTGGCTGCCGGTGCCATCGCCGTTTTTGCGTTTTCCCCCTTCGGCTACTGGCCGCTGGTGATCCCCTCCCTGCTCGGCCTCTATGCGCTGCTGGACAAGGCCGCGCCGAAACAGGCTGCCTGGCGCGGCTTTGGCTACGCCATGGGACTGTTCTTGCCGGGGCTGTGGTGGATCCACATCAGCATGACCGAGTTTGGCGGCATTCCGCTGCCGGTCGCCTTCGTGCTGCTGGCGGGGCTCTCCGCCTATCTGGCGCTCTACCCGACGCTGGCCTGCTGGGCCTTTGCCCGCTTCTTTGGCGGCCGTCACTGGAGCCGCTGGCTGCTCGCCTTCCCGGCCCTGTGGTTGGTCGCTGACTGGCTGCGCGGCTGGGTGATGACCGGCTTCCCCTGGCTCTGGTTTGGCTACAGCCAAATTGATGGCCCCCTCAAGGGCTTTGCCCCGATTCTCGGGGTACAGGGCATCACGCTGGCGCTGCTGCTCGGTACCTCCGCCATCTGGCTGGTGTGGAAATCCCGCTCCCCACTCTGGCTGGCGGTGCCCGCTCTGCTGGTTGCCAGCGCCCACGGCCTGATGCAACTCAACTGGGTTACCCGTGGCGAGCCGGTCAAGGTGGCGCTGGTACAGGGTAATATCGAACAGTCTCTCAAGTGGGATCCGGAAGCGCTGACCCCCACGGTGCGCACCTATCAGGACTTGAGCCGCGAGAATCAGGATGCCGACATCATCGTCTGGCCGGAGTCGGCAATCCCGGCTATCGAGAAGGCGATGGTTCCCTATCTGGAGAACCTCGACAAGGCGATGAAGGTAAACGATACCGGCCTGCTGGCCGGGATCATCCACTTCGACGAACAGCAACAGCGCTTCTACAACACCGTGCTCGGCATGGGAGTGCAAGATGCGGATGGCAAGGAGTCCTACTTCTACAGCCACCCCAACCGCTACAACAAGTACCACCTGCTGCCTGTTGGCGAGTTCGTGCCGTTTGAAGATCTGCTGCGTCCCATCGCCCCCTTCTTCAACCTGCCGATGTCCTCCTTCAGCCGGGGTGACGAGGTGCAACCGAACCTGATCGCCAAGGGGCTCAAGTTCGCTGCCGCCATCTGCTACGAGATCATCTTCCCGGAAGAGGTGCGCCGCAACGTCAATACCGATACCGACTTCCTGCTGACCGTCTCCAACGACGCCTGGTTCGGCACCAGCATCGGCCCCTGGCAACATATGGAGATCGCCCGGATGCGCGCGCTGGAGCTGGCTCGTCCGCTGCTGCGCGACACCAACACCGGCATCACCATCGTCACCGAGATCGATGGCAGCATCATCGGCCAGATCCCGCAGTTTGAAGCGGGCGTGCTGCGCAGCGAAGTGCGTCCCGCCCACGGTGAGACCCCCTACATGCGCTTTGGCAGCTGGCCCCTCTACGGTCTGACCGTCCTGCTGCTGGGTCTGGCCCTGGCGCTGCGCCCCAAGGCTCACCCCTGGGCTCGCGAGCTGTAACGCCCCCGCCCCCCCTAAATCAACGAGGCGCCCACAGGCGCCTCGTTTTTTTCCACAATTTATCCTGCATCTTTTTGCAGACAGCAGATCACATAGCCGTAACTGCCCAGATATCGGCGGTGGATGGCCACTTCCCGGCTCAAGTCCTGCCAGGCGGCACTCTCCCCCAGCTCGTCTCGGTAGCGCACCAGATTGACCTCAATGGGGTCCAGATAGTTGTTCCAGGCGCTCATCGGCAAAGGAGTGTGTGACAGGCAGCGGTAGCCTGCCGCTTGTACCGTCTCAAGCAGGCCAGTCAGCGTCTGCATGGCGGGATAATCCTGCTGCCAGAATGCCAATGCCTCCTCGGGCGGGTGATCGGTCAGCCAGACCGCATCACTGAGCACGATACAAGCCTGCGGGCTCGCGAGCAGCGGACGCCACGCCTTCAGCGCATTGGTAACCCCCATCACGTAAGCGCTCCCCTCTGCCCAAATGAGGTCGGCCGGGGCCAGATCGTCCGGCAGTGCCGCCATGTTGGCGCAGAGGGTGGAGACATGCTCAAAGCCCGCTGCACGGGCGGAGTGCACCACGGAGGCCAGCGCCTCCTCTTCCAGATCGATGGCCACAATGGCGGCATCGGTCACCTGAGCCAGCGCCATGGTCGAAGCACCGCGCCCGCAGCCCATGTCGAGGATCCGGCGCGGCCGGATGGGCAAGGCGGCAAACTGCTGCTGGGTGAAAGCGCGATCCCCCGGCCCCCAGTAACTCATGCCATCCAGCAGCTGGATAAAGTCCTTGATGTAACGCTCATGTTCATTCATGTCTTTGCTCAACCATTGCATGTGGTAGCGATCTTTCTCGCTAAAACCCTGTTTCATCACCCACGCGAAGTAGGCCTCCGGTGCCTCGCGCTGCAGTTGCAGCTGCCAGGCTTTGAATTCCTCACCGGAGCGCGGGTGCAGCCCTGCCAGATCCGCCAGCAGATCCCGGGCGAGCTGCATCCGCGCCAGCTCCTCATCCAGCTCCCTGACCCGGGCCTGCAATGCCGCCTGATCTATCTCGCCCGCCAGACAGGCGAGGCACTGCTTGAGGCTGAGACCACCTGCCTGCAGGGCCTGCACCATCTGCAGTCGCTGCAGATCCCCCTCGTCATAGTGGCGATAGCCGTTAGCGGCCCGGGTACCGGCAATTACCCCCAGCTTCTCGTAATAGAGCAGGGTGGAGCGGGCGAGGCCGCAGCGGCGGGCCAGTTCGGATATTTTCATGGCAATCACTCACGGTGCGGGCCCTCAGGTGACCCGATAGGGACGAGCTTAAACTGTGAAGCTATAGACGGGTCAACGCCCTTTTCCAGAGATCTGCCAACAAAAACGGCCACACGAGGGTGGCCGTTGTCATCAGCACAGTCAGCGTCTCAACCAGACTAGAGACCGGCGGCTTCCAGATGCTCCACCAGCAGCTGCACGCTGCGGTTGCCGCGCCACTCGTTGACATCGAGCCGGTAGACCAGCCGCACCCGTTTCACCGAGGCATCCGGCCAGCGCTTGAGATCGACGCCAAAGGCGATGGCATCCACCGCGTGACCGGAATCGGTAGTCAGCATCATCTTGAGGTGCTTCTCCCCCACCAGCCGCTGCTGAACCAGCACGAATTCGCCGTCAAACAGCGGTTCGGGGAAGGCCTGACCCCAGGGGCCGGAGGCGCGGATCAGTTCCGCCAGCTCGAGATTGAGCTCGTCCGATAGCAGCTCGCCATCGGTGAGCAGCACCCCGGTCAACAGCTCAGGGGTCACCAGTTCACTGATGACTGCCTCGAAAGCCCGACCGAACGCCTCGATATTGGCCTTGGGCAGGGTCAGCCCCGCCGCCATGGCGTGGCCGCCAAACTTGCCCATCAGGCCGGGGTGACGGGTGTCGAGCAGTTCCAGCGCATCGCGCAGGTGCACACCGGGGATAGAGCGACCGGAGCCCTTGAGCTCGGTCTCGCTGCTCTCGGCAAAGGCGATAACCGGGCGGTAATACTTCTCCTTCACCTTGGAAGCCACCAGCCCCACCACTCCCTGATGCCACTCGTTGCGGTGCAGCACGATGCCGGAGGGCACCTCGCCATCGCGAAAACGGATCTGCTCCAGGGTGGCGAGCGCCTCCTGCTGCATCCCCTGCTCGATCTCCTTGCGCTCCTGATTGAGGCTATCCATCTCGGAAGCGAGCTGGCGCGCCAGATTGAGATCATCGCTCAGCAGACAGGCGACCCCAAGCGACATGTCATCGAGGCGACCCACCGCATTGAGACGCGGCCCCAGCGCAAAACCGAGATCGGCAGCGGTGAGACGGCGACCATCGCGGCCGGAAACATCCACCAACGCCTGGATGCCGGGACGGCAACGGCCAGCCCGGATCCGCTGCAAGCCCTGATGCACCAAAATGCGGTTGTTGCCATCGAGCGCCACCACGTCGGCCACGGTGCCAAGAGCCACCAGATCGAGGTAATCGGCCACGTTGGGGGCACGCAGCCCCTGTTGCTCATACCAGCCGAGCTGGCGCAAATGGGTGTTGAGGGCCGCCATCAAGTAGAAGGCCACTCCCACCCCGGCCAGCGACTTGGAGGGGAAATCGCAGCCATGCTGGTTGGGATTAACTATCGCATCGGCGTCAGGCAACTCCTGGCCCGGCAAATGGTGATCGGTAACCAGTACCTGCATGCCGGCCGCCTTGGCCGCCGCCACCCCGGCGATGCTGGAGATGCCGTTATCCACCGTGATCAGAAACTCGGCACCGCGGGCCACCGCCAGCTCGACAATCTCGGGAGTAAGGCCATACCCGAACTCGAAGCGGTTGGGCACCAGAAAATCGATATGGCGACCGCCCATGGCGCGCAGGGCCAGCACGCACAAGGCAGAGCTGGTGGCACCATCGCAGTCGAAATCACCGACAATGAGGATCCGCTTTTGTGTCATCAGCGCATCCGCCAGCAGCGGCACCGCCTGCGCCATGCCAAACAACTGCTGGGGTGGCAGCAGCTGGCTGGCGCTGCGCTCGAGCAGGACGGGATCTTCTACGCCACGGCTGGCGAAGATTTGGCGAAGCAGCGGATGCAGGGTGGCGGGCAGATGAGAATCATCAACTCGCGGACGACGACGGATTTGCAGGGGCATCAATGAGATCCAGTATCTTGAGCAGCTGTTCAGGGCTCTGATACCCGCGCACCAGATCCCCGTCAGAGGAGACCCAGGCAGGCAGTACCTTGACCCCCAACCATTGGCTCAGGCCAATATTTTGAATAAGGGTCTCACTACATTCCTTTTGAGGCAAATAAGCTTTGAAGGGATCATTTTGCAACAGGGGATCACTGCACCAATCGGCAGCCCGCTCCGCATGGTCAATGACGGGATAAATCTCGATGCTCACCCCGGAAGCCTGCAGATGTTGCAGCGTGCTTGGCAGTTGGCGGCGCGCAGCGTCCTGTTCACCGATAAATAGGGCAACCCGGTGGCGTTCGTTCCTGGCCTTGAGTACCCGGGGAGTATGGGCAACCTGAGACAACCCCAGTCGGCGCTGGCTTCGCATGCCGGAGATAGTCAGGTTCTTCATGTCTCGGGTCATATCCAGCATGACCCCCTGCAACACATAGTCCCCTTTGGCATCGCTATAGAGTACCCCTTTGGAGGTGCCCAGCATATACAGGCCCGCAATAGGTGTCTGATCCACCATATAAACGGGTATCCCCAGCCGGGTAGAAATGGCTGTTTTCAAGGCTTGGGGATCCATCCCCGCTCTGGCAGCAAATGTGCACAGCAGCATCATTCCCAGTAGTAAATACTTCACTGGTTTACTCACGTGGTATGAATGAATGGACCCAGCAAAGTACAGCAGCATAGTGTGTTATTCAATCTGTTACTTAGCAAAAAATTAATATCACGCCGTACCAAAAAAAGCAGGCATGCCGATTGCCAAAAGGGAACCGCCCCAGCAAGCTAGTCATGACAACAGGAGTAACGCGGCCTCGCCTCCGTTTTCCTGATAAGGGATCCCCCTGCCCGCAGTGGGTGGCCTGTGCACAATCTTGTTTAATTTCGGAGGAAGAAATGAGTCTGATTCAAGAGTTCAAGGCCTTTGCATCGCGAGGCAACGTGATCGACATGGCAGTCGGTATCATCATTGGTGCCGCCTTTGGCAAGATTGTCTCCTCCTTCGTCGGTGACGTGATCATGCCGCCAATCGGTCTGATCCTGGGCGGGGTGGACTTCAGCGATCTGGCGGTCACCCTCAAGGCTGCCGAAGGCTCCGCCCCGGCTGTAGTTATCGCCTACGGCAAGTTCATCCAGACCATCATCGATTTTCTGATCATCTCCTTCGCCATCTTCATGGGGCTGAAGGCCATCAATACCCTCAAGAAGAAGCAGGAAGAGGAAGCCGCAGCGCCGGTAGGCCCGACCAGGGATCAGGAGCTGCTGACCGAGATCCGCGACCTGCTGAAATCCCAGCAGGGGAAATAAACGCCACCTCCTGTCGTGTAATGCCAAAAAAACCGCCTGCTGGCGGTTTTTTGTTGTGGGAGGCCCGACACTCAGGCTCTGGGGTGGTGCTCACCGTGCAGCGCCTTGAGTCGCTCGTTGGCCACATGGGTGTAGATCTGGGTAGTGGAGAGATCCGCGTGACCCAGCAGCATCTGCACCACCCGCAGGTCGGCGCCGTGGTTGAGCAGATGAGTGGCAAAGGCGTGGCGCAAGGTATGGGGGGATAGCTCGCAGTTAATCCCGGCCCGCTGCGCGTAGAGCTTAATGCGGTGCCAGAAAGTCTGGCGGGTCATCATCTGCGCCCGCTTGGAAGGGAACACCACATCCGAGCTGGTGCCACCGAGCAGCAGCGTGCGCGCCTCACGGTAGTAGCGCTCCAGCCAGTGCATCGCCTCCTCCCCCATCGGCACCAGCCGCTCCTTGTTGCCCTTGCCGACCACCCGCACCAGACCCTGGCGCAAACTGACATGCTCGGCGGTCAGCCCCACCAGCTCGGAGACCCGCAGCCCGGTGGCGTAGAGCAGCTCCAGCATCGCCTTGTCCCGCAGCTCCAGCGGGTCATCCACTAGCGGGGCAGTCAGCAGCGCTTCCACTTCCGCTTCGCTCAAGTCGGAAGGGAGCTTCTTGGGCAGCTTGGGCCCCTCCAGCAGCACGGTGGGATCGTCGCTGCGCAGCTTCTCGCGGTTGAGATACTGATAAAAGCGGCGCAGGGCCGAGAGAAAACGGGCGGTGCTGCTCGCCGCAAACTGCTGATCAACCCGCCAGGCGAGGTAGTGCTGAATATCATCCATCCCCGCCAGCAGCAGGGAGCTGCCCTGCTCATCGAGCCAGAGGGCGAATTTCACCAGATCGGTGCGATAGGAGCTGACCGTGTTGTCAGAGAGCCCCCGCTCCAGCCAGAGGGCGTCGAGGAAGGGTTCAATCAGGGGATGGTTATCAGGCTTGCTCATGGTGTATTGCAATCAGGGGTCGATAACCCATTGTAACGCGCTAACTCATTGGCAACACAAGGCACTTTTGCCCATCCCTCTGCCGGGCGGTGAAGGTCGATTGGCAATCTGCTAGACTGGCCCCTTCCCTTACGTCACCCATCGTGGTGCCCACATGGCGTCGTCCACACGAGCAAGCGAGACCGCGCCAAAGGCAAGCGAGAAAGCGCCAACAGAGAGAAGAGCGATGAAGATTGGCCTGTTTTACGGTTCTACCACCTGTTACACCGAGATGGCTGCCGAGAAGATCCGCACCCTCATCGGCCAGGATCTGGTGGATATCCACAATATCAAGGATGTCTCCCTGCGCCGGATGGAGGATTACGAAATCCTGATCCTCGGCATCTCTACCTGGGATTTCGGCGAGCTGCAGGAAGATTGGGAATCCCGCTGGGAAGATATCGACGGACTCGAGCTGGGGGGACGCATCATTGCCCTGTTTGGCCTCGGCGATCAGCTCGGTTATGGCGAATGGTTCCAGGATGCTCTCGGCATGCTGCACGATCAGCTGGTCCCCAAAGGGGTCAAGCTGGTGGGCTACTGGCCCAATGAAGGCTACGAGTTCGATGCATCCAAGGCACTGATCGACGATGGCCGCCACTTTGTCGGACTGGCGCTGGACGATGCCAACCAGTATGACCAAACCGACTCCCGCATCGAGCAGTGGGTCGAACAGATCCTGAGTGAAATCCACGCCCTGCTCTGAACCGGCACCTCCTTCTCAAGGCGGCTAATTGCCCTATGCAATGGCCGCCGGGCGCAGTTATCGCACCGATTTTCTCAATCAGTATCATCGTGTGACACTGTAGCGACTTTTGCGTGCAGGTCTGCAACAATGAAACCGACCCCCCATAACAATCAACGTCGGGGTCGGAAGCAAACAGACAGACCAGAAAAGGATATTCTATGACTCTATTCTCCCTGTTGGCCCCCGCCATCGCCCGCGACGTGCTCGATCACGCGCTGGCACTGGGTGCCGATTTCGCCGAGCTGTTTGTCGAGCGCAAGCGCCGCAGCCAGCTCAGCCTGCTCTCCAGCCAGATAGAGAACATCAGTGGTGGCCTCGATTTCGGCATCGGCGTGCGCCTCTGCTATGGCCACAAGGTGCTCTACGGCTACACCAATCTGGTCAGCCGCGACGAGCTGCTGCGCATCGTCACCCTGCTGGCGGCCAAAGACCGCCGCGATCCGGTGGTGACCGCGACCGCCTTTGATTTCACTCGTCTGACCGACCGCAACCCGGTCGCCCTGCCCCTGTCGGCCGACAAGCTGCTGGAGCAGAAGATCGCCTATCTGCACGCCATGGATGCGGTAGCCCGCGCCGAGAGCAGCAAGGTGAGCCAGTTCTCCGGCAACGTGCTGGGCTGGGAGCAGGAGGTGGAGATCTTCAACAGCGAAGGGTTGCAGGTAGCCGATCGTCGCCACTACAACCGCATCATGGCCCAGACCATCGCCCGGGAAGGGAGCGAGCAGAGCGTCGGCTACGAAGCACCGGGCGCCCTGATGGGCTGGGAACATGCCGAGCGCATCGACCCGCGCGAGCTGGCGCTCACCGCCACTCGTCAGGCGCTGGTGAAGCTGGGGGCAGCCCCCTGCCCGAGCGGCACCCTGCCGGTCATCATGGAGAACGGCTTTGGCGGCGTCATCTTCCACGAGGCGTGCGGCCACCTGCTGGAGACCACCTCGGTGGCCAAGAAGGCGTCGGTCTTCCACGACAAGATGGGCCAGCTTATCGCCAATCCGGTGGTCAATGCGGTGGATGAAGGCCTGCAGAGCAACGTCTGGGGCTCCATCAACGTCGATGACGAGGGGATGGCGACCCAGCATACCCAGCTCATCAAGAATGGCGTGCTGACCGGTTTTCTGGTGGACAGAATGGGGGCTCTCAAAACGGGCTACGCACGCACCGGCTCGGGTCGGCGTGAATCGTACAAGTACGCCCCCACCTCGCGCATGCGCAACACCTATATCGAACCGGGCAACCACAGCCTCGACGATATGCTGGCCACCGTCGAACACGGTATCTACGCCAAGAAGATGGGGGGTGGCTCGGTACAGCCCGGCACCGGCGAGTTCAACTTCAACGTGCAGGAGGCCTACCTCATCGAGCATGGCAAGATCACCAAGCCGCTCAAGTCGGCCACCCTGATCGGCACCGGCCCGCAGGTGCTGAAAGAGATCTCCATGGTCGGCAGCAATCTGGCGCTGGCCGCCGGTATGTGCGGCTCGGTATCGGGCTCGGTGCCGACTTCAGTCGGCCAACCGGCCCTTAAAGTGGACAATATTCTGGTGGGAGGGAACGCCTGATGAGCGCCATCGACATGAACCAACTGCTCACTCGCCTGCTGGACAAGGTGGCCGATCTCAACGCCGAAGCGGACATCATCGCCAATCAGGAGAAAGCCTTCTCCCTCAAGGCCGACAAGGGGGAGCTCGGTGAATACAAGGTGACCAGCAGTCAGCAGCTCGGCATTCGCCTGATAAAAGAGGGTCGGGTCGGCATCGCCTACTCGGAATCCCTCGATGAGCTGGCGCTCGATGCCATGCTGCAGGATGCGCTCGATGCCAGCCGCGTTGCCAAGGTGGATGCGGATCAGCGCATCTCGGTGGCCAATAGCCGGATCACCACAGATTGCGCCGAGATCAACCAGCCCGATACCACGCCGGTAGAGGAGAAGATCGCCCTGGCCCTGCGCCTGGAGTCTGACATGCTGGCGATGCCCGATGTGAGCGGCGCCCCCTACAACAGCTTCTTCGAAGGGGAGAGCCAGCTCTGGCTCGCCAACAGTCAGGGCACCCTCTGCCAGCACGGCGAGTTCAGCGTCGGCTGCTACACCTCGGCACTGGTCGAACGGGATGGCCGCCAGTCGATGCACTCGCAGGGGCAGTATGGCCGTCGCTTCGACGAGCTGGATAGCCAGTTGCTCATCAACCAGATCTATGCCGTCGCCAGCGATCTGCTGCCGGGCGAGGCGGTGCCGGGTGGCCGCTACAGCGTCATCTTCAGCACCAACTGTTTCGCCAGCCTGTTTGGCTGCTTTCAGGGTGTGCTGTCGGGCAAGTGGGCCCAACAAGGGATCAACCCATGGCGGGACAAGGTGGGGCAGAGCGTCGCCTCCCGCTGGCTCACTCTGGAAAGCCGGGTCTACATGCCGGGCGGCATGAATATCAAGGCGTTTGATGGCGAGGGGGCTGCCAGCTCGGATCTGCTGCTGATTGGCGAGGGGGAGCTGAAAACCCTGCTCCACAACAGTGCTACCGCCCGCCACTTTGGTGTCGCCAGCAACGGCTCGGCCGCCCGCGGTGCCCGCAGCGCCCTCGATGTCACCGCTCGCCATCTGGTCTTTGGCGCAGGCCCCCACAGCGAAGCGGAGGTGCAGAGCGGCGACTATCTGGAGCTGGTCAAGCTGGACGGTCTGCACTCCGGTGCCGATGCAGTCAGCGGCGACTTCTCCTTTGGCGCGTCCGGGTTTCTCTGTCGCGATGGGGTTCGCCTGCAGCCGGTACGCGGCATCACGGTGGCGGGCAACTTCTATCGCCTGCTGGGCGAGCTGGAAGCAGTCGGGGATACCCTGCACCACAACGATGGCAAGGGTTTCTACGCCCCGCAGATCCGTTTTGGCGGTCTCAGTGTTGCGGGCAAGTAATCCTGCCTGACGGACGGCGCCCCGGGTCAGCTCCTGGCCCGGGGCGCCGTTTTTTCATCTCTTGCCCAGCAATCCCTGACCCTTTAATCCTCGTCAAATCGCCACTCGCGACGAGCCGGATCATGCAGGCAGGTCTCACCATTGATCATCTGCAAAGGGATGTGGCGACACGGCGCATGAGCTTCGATAGCCTGTGCCAGCACCGGACTATGGGTGGTCACCCAGAGCTGGGAGTGACGTGACGCTTCACCAATCAGCTGGCCCAGTGCGGGCAGCATATCGGGATGCAGGCTGCTCTCCGGCTCGTTCAGCACCACCAGCGGCGCCGGGCGCGGGCTGAGCAGGGCCACCGTCAGGCAGAGCAGGCGCAAGGTACCATCGGATAACTCGCGAGCCCGCAACGGACGACGCAATCCCTCACGCGTCATCATCATCTCGAGACCAGCTTCGCTGTTCCCCACATGGAAGCTGGCATCGGGGAAGGCTCGGGCGAGAATATCGTGCAGCAATCGGGCATCGCCAATCTCGATGATGGTGGCAAAGGCAGCAGCCAGATCCCGCCCGTCATGACTCAGCACCGGAGTGCGGATCGCCGACTGTGGGCTGCGCAAGGGCGAGCCGGGAGCAATATCGAAGTGGTGATAAAATCGCCACTGGTTAAGCTGGTGGCGCAATCTGGCGAGCTCGGGATAGCGCTCCGGCTCGGCCAGATGGCCGAACACCGACTCATGGGGCAGCATGCCGGGGGCATAGTCCACCTTGTCGCCGTCGATGCCAAGCACCTTGACCGCATGATTACGCCGCATCAGCAGCCGGTTGGCGGAGGAGCGGCGCTCACCCAGCCACGCCTCCTCCTGCTTGATCTCGGGATCAAAAGCGAAATAGGGGCTGACCGGCGGTGGAGGCAAACCTATCTGCAGCTCATAACCGAACAGCTCAGCCTGCATGCCGAGGATAATGCGCTTGGGCGCATCGGCCCGATCGCCGGGACGCAGGCCTCCTGCCCACATAGTCTGGTTGATGCCCCCTTCGGCGCAGATGGCTCGCGCCAGCTCTCCGCTGGCGGCACTCGCCAACAGATGGATGGCATTGTAGAGGTTGCTCTTGCCGCAGCCGTTTGCTCCCTGCACCAGATTGATCCTGCCAAGGGGCATGGATAGCTTGCGCACCGACCGATAGCCCCGGATCCAGATCTCGCTCAACATGGGGATGACTCCTTGCACCTGATATACACCTGAAGGCGAGCCAACCCCGCCGGGCCACAAGGCTACTGCGATCCGCACTGGAAAGCAGCCCCCTCAGTCACATCAAAAAAACCCATGTGAGCCCCTTTAATTTAAAGTTCATATGAAAAGAGGCACCCTGAGGTGCCTCTTGCAAACTGCCCTGCTAAAACGACGGGGATCAAGGTGAGAGCGGTTCGCGGTGATACTCGGCGCAGCCGCACTCGGGGCAGCTATCAAGCTGCTCGGGATGCAGCACGGTATGGCGCCAGCCGCACTGGTCGCACACCATAACCCCCAGCCCCACCCAGTCGCCGGCCTCGTAAACGCCCTTGTGCTCCAGCTCGTCGGCCAGCTCGCGCCACTCTACCTGAGCGCGGTCGGTCACATCCGCCAGCCAGGACCAGGCGGTATCTTTGAGCGCCAGCATAAAAGCCGACTCTTCAATCTGTTCGTTATCATCATGGCGTCCCTCGTCGTAGTTGCCCAGATCCCGCTTCACATACTCGGCAATCAGGGCCAGCTCATCCTGAGTCAGATCACTGGCGGCCTCCAGATAGGCCTGCACCTTGGCGATCATCCGGTTGAGGCGCTCCCCCTGGAACTCTTCAGTCGCTTGCCACTGTTTTTGCAGCTCGGCAATGAAGGCTTCGTACCCTTTTTGACGTTTGTCCATGGCTGTAACTCCTCTACTAAACCCTGATCTGGCCCGGCTTAAGGCCCAAGGGACGCTGGCGGTTGTTGCCGCCGCAGGATATGGGTATTCTATTGCGATTTCCCAGCTGATTTATCTATTCATTTCACAGATCCGGATGTCACCAATGCAAGAGCAATACGTTCCCCAATCAATCGAACCAGCAGTGCAAAAGCACTGGGATGCCAAGAAAACCTTCAAGGCCGTGGAGAAAGTAGATAAAGAGAAGTTCTACTGCCTCTCCATGTTCCCCTATCCGTCTGGTCGACTACACATGGGGCACGTTCGTAACTACACCATAGGTGATGTGATCTCCCGTTATCAACGCCTCAATGGCAAGAACGTGCTGCAACCCATCGGTTGGGACGCATTCGGTCTGCCAGCGGAGAACGCCGCGGTCAAAAACAACACGGCGCCAGCCCCGTGGACCTACGAAAACATCGAATACATGAAGAACCAGCTGAAAATGCTGGGTCTGGGTTATGACTGGGATCGCGAGCTGGCCACCTGCAAGCCCGATTATTATCGTTGGGAGCAGTGGTTCTTCACCAAGCTCTACGAGAAGGGTCTGGTCTACAAGAAGACCTCCTCAGTCAACTGGTGCCCGAACGACATGACCGTGCTGGCCAACGAGCAGGTTGTCGACAACTGCTGCTGGCGCTGTGACACCCCGGTGGAGCAGAAAGAGATCCCCCAGTGGTTCATCAAGATCACCGATTACGCCGAAGAGCTGTTGAATGACATCGACAATCTGGAAGGCTGGCCGGAGATGGTCAAGACCATGCAGCGCAACTGGATTGGCCGCTCCGAAGGGGTCAACATCAGCTTTGCCATCGACGGTCAGGAAGATCATCTGGAGGTCTACACCACTCGTCCGGACACCTTCATGGGCGTCACCTATGTCGGCATCGCCGCTGGCCACCCGCTGGCGCTGCAAGCCGCCGAAAACAATCCGGAACTTGCCGCATTTCTTGAGGAGTGCAAGAACACCAAGGTAGCCGAAGCGGAACTGGCCACCATGGAGAAGAAGGGCATGGCCACCGGCCTCTACGCCATTCACCCGCTGAATGGCAGCAAGGTACCGGTCTGGGTCGCCAACTTCGTGCTGATGAACTATGGCACCGGCGCTGTAATGGCCGTACCGGGTCACGACCTGCGCGACCATGAGTTTGCCACCAAATATGGCCTTGATATCAAAGCCGTGATCAAGCCGATCGAAGGTGAAGTACCGAACGTCGTCGACGCGGCCTATATCGAGAAAGGCGTGTTGTGCAACTCCGGCGAGTTCGATGGTCTCGACTTCCAGGGCGCTTTTGATGCCATCGCCAACAAGGTGGAAGCGCTCGGCAAGGGCAAGCGCACCGTCAACTTCCGTCTGCGCGACTGGGGTGTCTCCCGTCAGCGCTACTGGGGTGCCCCCATCCCGATGCTGACCCTGGCTGACGGCACCGTGGTGCCGACTCCGGAAGATCAACTGCCGGTACTGCTGCCGGAAGACGTGGTAATGGATGGCATCCAGAGCCCGATCAAAGCTGATGCCGAGTGGGCCAAGACCACTTACAACGGTCAGGAAGCATTCCGCGAGACCGATACCTTCGACACCTTCATGGAGTCCTCCTGGTACTACGCCCGTTACTGCTCCCCGGACTACGACAAGGGCATGCTGGATCCGGCTGCTGCCAACCACTGGCTGCCGGTGGATCAGTACATCGGCGGCATCGAGCACGCCTGTATGCACCTGCTCTACGCCCGCTTCTTCCACAAGCTGCTGCGTGACGCCGGTCTGGTCAACAGTGACGAGCCGTTCAAGCGCCTGCTCTGCCAGGGCATGGTGCTGGCCGACGCCTTCTACTACAAAGACGAGAAGGGCGGCAACGTCTGGGTCAGCCCGACCGACGTCAAGGTTGAGCGTGACGAGAAGGGTCGCATCACCAAGGCCATCGACAATGAAGGTCGCGAAGTGATCCACTCCGGCATGACCAAGATGTCCAAGTCCAAGAACAACGGCATCGACCCGCAGCTGATGGTCGAGCGTTACGGCGCCGATACCGTCCGTCTGTTCATGATGTTCGCCTCCCCGGCCGAGATGACCCTGGAGTGGTCCGACTCCGGTGTAGAGGGCGCTCAGCGTTTCCTGCGTCGCCTGTGGCGCACCACCTTCGAGCACGTCTCAGGTGGCGCCGTTGCCACGCTGGATGTGGCGATTCTCACCAACGAGCAGAAAGCGGTACGCCGTGAACTGCACAAAACCATCGCCAAGGTGAGCGATGACGTGGGTCGCCGTCAGACCTTCAACACCGCTATCGCCGCCATCATGGAGCTGATGAACAATCTCTCCAAACTGGGCAGCGACGAGCAAGACCGCGCCCTGATGCAGGAAGCGCTGGAAGCCGTGGTAGTCATGCTCTACCCCATCACCCCGCACATCGGCTTCGAGCTGTGGAAAATGCTGGGCAAGGGCGACGACGTGGACCACGCAGCATGGCCGGTGGCTGATGAAGCGGCCATGGTCGAGACCGAGAAACTGGTGGTGGTACAGATCAACGGCAAGATGCGCGGCAAGCTGACCGTACCGGCCGAGATCAGCCAGGCTGATGTCGAGAAGCTGGCGATGGCCGATGCCTCGGTACAGAAGTTCACCGACGGTCTGACCGTGCGCAAAGTGATCTATGTACCAGGCAAGCTGCTCAACATTGTCGCTAACTGATCGGTTGCCAACTGATTGGTTACCAACTGATCATTGCCAATCTGTGACAGCAAACGGATGATAACGGCGGGCCCTGCGCCCGCCGCTCTTCCCTTAATGCAAAGAGGATCTTCTATGGGCACCATCTTCACCCGCTTGATGGCCATCGTGCTGGCAGGTCTGCTGCTGCAAGGCTGCGGCTTTCATATGCGCGGCTCAGGCATTCCGAGCGAGCTGATGACCATGAGAGTCGTGGGCGACAACAAGAGCGACTTCTACCGGATGGTCACCACCCGCCTCAAGGCCTCGGGGGTCACCCTGGCTGACAAGGAGGGGATTCCGGTACTGGCGCTCGGTGGCGTAGGCATCACCAGCCAGGTCGCCTCGGTCAACGCCCAGGGTGTTGATACCGAGTATGTGCTGGGCTTTGGTACCCAGTTCACCATCTCGGTGCCGGGCAAGCCGACTCAGGTTTTCCCCATCAACTTCAACCGTAGCTTCCTCAACAAGCCGGATGCTGCGCTCGCCTCCTCTCGTGAGCAGGAGCAGCTCAACCGCGAGATGCAAGAGCAGGCGGCCAACCAGGTGATCCGGCAGTTGAGTCAGGTCAGCTTCTGATGCGGATCGACTCTGAGCTATTTGGTGACAAATCGCAGTTCAAGCAGCCAAAGCAGGCAGCTACTCTTGTGCGCCTTCATTTCAGTCAGGCAAGCTTCTGATGCGAATTTATCCTGAACAATTTGGTGACCACCTCAAAGCAGGGCTTCGGCCCTGCTATCTCGTTTTTGGCGACGAGCCCCTGTTGCGACTGGAGGCCATCGACGCCATCCGTCAGGTCGCCCGCAAGCAGGGTTTCGATGAACGCCACACCTTCGTGGTGGAGCAGGGACTGGACTGGAATCAGGTCTACGACGCCTGTCAGGCGATGAGCCTCTTCTCCGCCCGCCAAATCATTGAACTGGAACTGCCCGCCAAGGTGGACAAGGAGCTGGCCGTCCGTATCAGCGAAATCGGCAAGCAGCTCCATCCCGACTTGCTGCTGGTACTGAGCGGCGGTCGTCTCAACCAGACCCAGATGAAAGCAGCCTGGTTCGACAAGCTCTACCAGATCGGCACCTATGTGCCGGTCAACCATCCGGAGCCCAAGTTCTTCCCGCGCTGGATGAGTGCCCGTTTTACGCGTTTCGGCCTCAAGGCGCTGCCCGATGCCATCAACTTCATGTGCCACTCCTATGAGGGCAACCTGCTGGCCGCCAGTCAGGAGATCGAGAAACTGACCCTGCTCTCGCCGCCCCAACCCATCAGCGTCACCTATCTGCAGGAGACCATCATCCGCCATGCCCACTTCACCCCGTTTCAGCTGGTCGATACCCTGCTGGAAGGGAAGGTGAACCGGGCTCAGCGTATTCTGGCCGCCCTGCGGGCCGAAGGCACCGAGCCGGGGATGCTGGCCTGGACCCTCTGCCGCGAGCTGGAACAGCTGACCGAACTGTCGCTGGCGATGCGCA
Source organism: Aeromonas sp. MdU4 (assembly GCF_041929505.1). Taxonomy (NCBI): domain Bacteria; kingdom Pseudomonadati; phylum Pseudomonadota; class Gammaproteobacteria; order Aeromonadales; family Aeromonadaceae; genus Aeromonas; species Aeromonas sp. MdU4. The sequence goes on from NZ_JBHFMW010000021.1 coordinate 107,492, forward strand.
ACGGCCAGCCGCTGGGGGAACACTTCAGCCGTCTGCGCATCTGGCAAAGCCGCCAGCAGCTCATTCAGCAGGCGCTGACCCGGCTTCCCTTCGCCAAGTTGCAGCAACTGTGGCAACTGATGGCCCAGCTGGACGATGCCCAGCGCCGCTTCGATACCGAGCAGGCCTGGCTGATGCTGCAGACCATAGCCCTTGGCTTTCGTGACGGCACGCCGTTGCCGCTGGCGATGGAGAGCACGCCATGCTGAACCCGCTAAAGGCGCCTATTGGCCTGCTGGGGGGCACGTTCGATCCCATCCATATCGGTCACCTGCGCCCCGCCATCGAGGCGCGGGATGCCATTGGACTGGCCGAGGTGCGGCTGATCCCGAACCATATTCCACCCCATCGCGCCAATCCGTTCTGCTCCAGCGAACAGCGGCTCGCCATGGTCAGACTGGCGGCGGCGGAGAACCGCCACTTCGTGGTGGATGAACGGGAGTTGCAGCGGGATGCCCCCTCCTGGACCATCGATACCCTCAGCGAATTGCGCCATGAGCTGCCCGACACACCGCTCTGTTTTCTGATGGGCATGGATTCACTACAGAGCCTGCCGAGCTGGCACCGCTGGCAAGAGCTGCTCGATTATGCCCATCTGGTGGTGAGTGTGCGACCGGGCTGGCACCCGGATTATCCAACCGAGGTGGCACAGCTGCTGGCTCGCCATCAGACCAGCGATGTCAGCGCGCTGCACCAACGACTGGCCGGTCATATCTGGCTAGCGGACAACCAGCCCATCGAGCTGTCTGCCACCCGGCTGCGGGGGCTGCTGGACGCGGGGCAAGACACCCGCTACCTCTTGCCCGAGTCGGTTGCGCACTATATTGATCAACAGGGGCTCTACCGAGCCAGTCGCCGCTAGTCCCTGTCGTAATCCCGCCCCGCCCGATGGGAAACGGGAGTGACCATGATATAATCCGCCGCCCTGACGCAAGTAGCTGCGCGACGGAACAGAGGAGAGACTCATTGCAAGGCCAAGAACTGCATGCCTTTATCGTCGACAAGATCGATGACATGAAAGGCCGCGATATCATCACCCTCGATGTACGCGGCAAATCCAGCATTACCGATACCATGATCGTCTGTTCCGGCAACTCCAGTCGTCACGTCAGCGCCATTGCCCACCACCTGGCCAGCGAGGCCCGCCATGCGGGGCTCGATCTGCTGAGTGTGGAAGGGCAACTGAGCGGTGAATGGGTGCTGGTAGATATGGGCTCGGTGATCGTGCACGTGATGCAGGATGAACATCGTGACTTCTACCAACTGGAAAAGCTGTGGAGCGGTGCCGCTCAAGTGAATACGCAATAAGAGCACAAGTGTAACGACCATGAAGATCCAGTTGATTGCGGTGGGCACCAAGATGCCCGCCTGGGTAGAGCATGGCTTCGAAGAGTATCGTCGCCGCTTCCCGAAAGACATGCCATTTGAACTCGTCGAGATCGGCGCCGGTAAACGAGGCAAAAATGCCGATATTCCCCGCATCCTGCAGAAGGAAGGGGAAGCCATGTTGGCGGCTGCGGGACGCTCGCGCATCGTCACCCTCGATATTCCTGGCAAGCCCTGGACCACGGAGCAGCTGGCCACCCAGCTGGAAGCGTGGAAACTCGATGGCCGCGATGTGGCCCTGCTGGTGGGCGGGCCGGAAGGTTTGTCACCCGAGTGCAAGGCCGCTGCCGAGCAGAGCTGGTCCCTGTCACCACTGACCCTGCCCCATCCGCTGGTGCGGGTGCTGGTGGCAGAGAGCCTCTATCGCGCCTGGAGCATTACTACCAATCATCCATATCACAGGGAGTGAGCCAGATGTGGCTCACCCTGCCCGACATACATGCGAATCACAGAGAGTGAACAATGCCGTTCCTGCTGTTATTGCCCCCAATGGTCTTGAGGTAAAGGCATGCTGAAACAACGCATCGAAATGCGCGATCACAGTGCCGAGGGCAATCTGTTCTTCCGGCGCACCCTGGTAGCCTACATCGGTATCGTGGTACTGATGCTGGTGCTGCTGGGCAATCTCTACTATCTGCAGGTCGAGTCCTACGACACCTATCAGACTCGCTCCAACTCCAACCGCATTCGCGTAGTGCCGGTCGCACCGCCCCGTGGCCTCATCTATGACGCCAACGGCGTGCTGCTGGCAGAAAACCGCCCGGTCTACAGTCTGGAAATCGTGCCGGAAGAGACCACCGATCTCGAAAAAACCGCCGACGAGCTGGTCGCTCTGCTGAATCTGCCTGAAGGCACCAAAGAGAAGTTTCTGGCCGAAGTGAAGCGCCAGCGCCGCTTCAAGCCGGTCGCACTCTACGAGAAGCTGACCGAGTATCAGGTTGCTCTTTTTTCGGTCAACCAGCACAACTATCCGGGTGCCAGCATTGAGGCCTACCTCAAGCGCTACTACCCGTTTGGTGACACCCTCACCCACGCTCTCGGCTATGTGGCCAAGATCAACACTCGTGATGTGGAGCGCCTCGATAAAGAGGAGAAGCTCGCCAACTATGCCGCCACCAAGGATATCGGCAAGCAGGGGGTGGAGAAGTATTACGAAGATCAACTGCACGGAGTGGCGGGCTATCAGGAGGTCGAGGTCAACAACCGTGGCCGGGTAGTGCGCACCCTGAAATTCCAGCCCCCCATCCCGGGCCAGGATATTTACCTCAACATCGACATCCGGATGCAGCTCAAGGCCCAGCAACTGCTGGCGGGTCAACGAGGTGCCATCGTGATGATGAACCCGAAAACCGGGGCCATCATCGCCATGGAGTCGAGCCCGAGCTACGACCCCAACCTGTTCGTGACCGGTATTTCCGGTACCAACTACTCGGCGCTGCTCAACGATCCGGCACGGCCGCTGGTGAACCGCACCACTCAGGGGATCTACGCCCCCGCCTCCACTGTCAAACCCATGATGGCGGTAATGGGGCTCAACGAGGGTGCCATCACCCCCAACTACCGCTACTTCGGCGGCCCCAGCTTCTCCATTCCCGGCACCACCAAGAAATTCCGTGACTGGCGCCGCTGGGGTCATGGCTGGCTCGACGTCTACCGCGCCATCGAGGTGTCGGCGGATACCTATTTCTACGATCTCGCCTATCGGGTCGGCATCGACAAGATCCACAGCTACATGACCAAGTTCGGCTTCGGTCAGTACACTGGCGTCGATCTGTACGAAGAGACCAAAGGCGTCATGCCATCGCGCGACTGGAAGATGGCCCGCTGGCGCCAACCCTGGTATCAGGGTGACACCATCTCCATCGGCATCGGCCAAGGCTACTGGAGCGCCACCCCGCTCCAGCTGGCCAAGGCGATCAGCATCCTGACCCAGAACGGCCACGACGTCACCCCGCACCTGCTCAAGAGCACCGCCTCGCAGGCGGGTGTGGTCGATGCCCCGGTCAACCCCAACATAGCACTCAAGCTCAAGAGTGACAGCTTCTGGAAGGTGGCGCAGGAGGGGATGTGGCGAGTCAACCATGGCAGTGAAGGCAGCGGTCGCCTGTCGTTTGCCAAGGCACCCTACTCCTCGGGCGGCAAGTCGGGTACCGCACAGGTAGTCAGCCTCAAGGAGAACCAGGTCTATAACATCAAAACCGTCAAGGCGGAGCATCGCGACAACGCGCTATTCGTTGCCTATGCCCCCTTCGAAGCCCCCAAGGCGGTGGTCGCCCTGGTGCTGGAGAACTCCATTGGCGGTGGCGGTGGCCGTGCCGCATCCCCCATCGCACGCCAGATGATGGACGCCTATCTGCTGCCCCCTGATCCGCAACTGCCACCGGCACCGGAAAAGCCGTCCCAACCGAGTGAGGTCGCTCCCAATGAGTAATTCTGCCCGCCAGCAGAGCATCTGGTACAAGCTCCATATCGACCTGCCCCTGCTGCTGGGGTTGCTGGCCGTCATCGCCCTCTCCATGGTGGTGCTCTACTCCGCTTCCGGTCAGGATATCGACTCCATCGTGCGCCAGCTGGTACGCGGTGGCCTCGCCTTCGCCCTGATGATCGGCCTGGCCCAGCTGCCGCCCTCCCTCTACGCCCGCTGGTCGGTGCCGCTGTTTGTCGTGGTGGTACTGATGCTGATTGCGGTGGACGTGTTTGGCCACATCGGCAAGGGGGCCCAGCGCTGGCTCGATCTCGGCTTTATGAAGTTCCAGCCCTCCGAGGTGATGAAGCTCTCCATGCCGATCATGGTGGCCGCCTGGCTCAGTCGCCACTCGCTGCCGCCCAAGTTCAGCCACGTGGTGATAGCGCTCATCATGGTGCTGCTGCCCACCCTGCTGATCGCCGCCCAGCCTGACCTTGGCACCTCCATTCTGGTGGCTGCCTCCGGCTTCTTCGTGATCTTTCTGGCGGGGCTCAGCTGGTGGCTGATCGGCTTGGCGGTACTGCTGTTGCTGGCCTTTATGCCGGTGCTCTGGTTCTTCCTGATGCACGACTATCAGCGCCAGCGGGTGCTGATGCTGCTCGACCCGGAGAAAGACCCGCTCGGCCGCGGTTACCACATCATCCAGTCCAAGATTGCCATCGGCTCCGGCGGCGTATTTGGCAAGGGGTGGCTACAAGGGACCCAGTCCCAACTGGAGTTCCTGCCGGAACGCCACACCGACTTTATCTTCGCGGTATTCAGCGAGGAGTTCGGTCTGGTGGGGGTGGCACTGCTGCTGGTGCTCTATCTCTATGTCATCAGCCGCTGCCTGTTTATCTCGATGCAGGCCCAGAACAGCTTTGAACGGCTGCTCGGTGGCGCCATTACCCTCACCTTCTTCGTCTATGTGTTCGTCAACATGGGCATGGTGAGCGGCATCCTGCCAGTTGTAGGGGTTCCCCTGCCGCTGGTGAGTTATGGCGGCACCTCCATGGTGACCCTGATGGCAGGCTTTGGCATACTGATGTCCATCCAGACTCATAGAAGACTGCTTGCCTGATGCGTCTGGCCGGATTGTTGCTCTCGCTCGTTGCCATCGCGGCACAAGCGGCCGTCGAGCCTCCGGGGCTCGCCCGGCTCGCCGAGCAGCAACAGGTACCGCTGGCGGAGTTGCAGGCGGCAGTGGCCAGCGCCCGGCTACGGCAGGAGGTGCTCGACACCATCAGCAAACCGTGGGAGGCCAAGCCCTGGCACCGCTACCGGCCGCTGTTCGTCACCCCGGATCGCATCCGAGATGGCATCCAGTTCTGGCAGCAACATGCCGCCACGCTGGCGCGGGCCGAGCAGACCTACCGGGTTCCGGCCTCGCTTATCGTGGCCATCATCGGCATCGAGACCTTCTATGGTCGCCAGATGGGCCGTCATCCGGTGCTGGACAGCCTCTACACCCTGGGCTTCCACTACCCAGAGCGCAGCGACTTCTTTGCCAAGGAGTTTGCCCAGCTGGTGTTGCTGGCCAAAGAGGAGGGTTGGAGCCTCGATCGCCTCAAGGGCTCCTACGCCGGTGCCATGGGAATGGGGCAGTTCATGCCCTCCAGCTATCGCCACTACGCCGTCGATTTTGACGGCGATGGCAAACGGGATCTCTTTGCCAATCCGGCCGATGCTATCGGCAGCGTGGCCAACTATTTTGCCAGCCACCAGTGGCACTGGGACGAAGCGGTAGTAGAACCCGCCCAGATCGGGCTGATGGCCGTCGATCCCCTGCTCAGGCGAGAGCCCGAGCTGACACAACAGTGGTCAGAACTGGCGGCGGCAGGGATTGAGCTCGCCACGCCGCTGGCCCCGCAGACGCCGGTCAAGTTACTGGCATTTGATCAAGCCGATGGACCGGAATACTGGGTCGCACGGCATAACTTTTATGTGATCACCCGCTACAATCGCAGCCCACTCTACGCGATGGCGGTGTATCAACTTAGCCAAGCCATTCAGGAAGCGTATGCATCTTCGTCACAAACTCCTCCCGCTCAGCCTGAGCTTGTTGCTGGCCGCCTGTAGCAGCCAGCCGGAACAGTCCGCCCCCGTCGAACCACAGGCACCGGTCAGCAAGCCACCCGTTATCGAGATCCCGCAAGCCACCGGCGCCATTCCGCGTCCCGAGCCCCTGAGTGCCAGCGGCAACCGGGACTACTGGATTGGCAAGCAGAAGAACGAGGTGTGGCGCGATATCAAGCACTACAGCGAAGAGGGTACAGCCAGCTGGCTGTCGCCGGATCTGGATGGCCAGAAGACCGCCAATGGCGATGTGCTGGACAGCAAGCTGTTCAGCGCCGCCCACCGTAACCTGCCCATCCCGAGCTATGTCCGGGTCACCAATCTAGACAACGGGCTGGAGACGATCGTGCGGGTCAACGACCGCGGCCCGTTCAATAGCCCCAATCTGATCGATCTCTCCTACGCGGCCGCCAAGCAGCTGGAGATGGTCGATAGCGGCGCAGCACGGGTACGGTTGGAGCTGATCAATGACACCCCGGATCAGATGGTGATCATGGAGCCGATGAAGCCCATCGAGATGACCCCGACTACGCCAGCCGCCGCTGCGCCGGTCGCTCAAGACGGCTTCGTCGGCCAACCCACCGAGCGAGCCATGGCCGCACCGACTGCCAAAGCAGCCCCCGTCAAGGCCCCTGCCGCCAAGCCGGCCAAAGCGCCAGCCACCAAACCTGCTCCGGCCAAGGCGGCCGCACCAGCCAGCGGCGGTGATGGCAAGATGATCCAGGTGCTGGCCAGCGGCTCCCGGGAGCGGGCCGAGGCGATGGGCAAGGTGATGACCCAGCGTTACGGCGTCCCCTATCGGATCGATAGCCATGGCGCCCTGTTCCGGGTGCTGATTGGCCCTGTTGCGGCCGACCAGCAAGCCGCAACACTGGAAAAAGTACGTCAGGGCGGGCTCGAACAGGCCTTTATCGTCCCCTGATCACCACCCCTTTGCCGCGCGTGTGACTAACCGCTTACTTACTGCTATCACGTCGTTTTATGGCGTGATGGCAGGGAGTGATGGATAAAAAACCAGTCATGATCGCCACGTCAGGCTATGACCTGCGGACGCATCTGGTATAGTTAGGCCCGCATTTTATCCCCATCTGGCTCGCAGGAATTTCAAGATGTCCAAATTTGCCCGTTCAGTTCTTCTGGCCTCACTGGTCAGCGTTACCGCCCAGGCCAATACGCCGGTCCCGGCACCGACCCCGAACGCCATGCCCGTGGTGGTACCCGCCGCGCCGGAGATCTCCGCCAAGGCTCATATCCTGATCGACTACTACTCCGGTCAGGTGCTGGCCGAACAGAACGCCGAAGAGCGCCTGCCGCCCGCGAGCCTGACCAAGATGATGACCTCCTACATCATCGGCCAGGAGCTGCTGAAGGGGAATATCAAGCGCACCGACATGGTGACCATCAGTCAGAACGCCTGGTCCAAGAACTACTCCGACTCCTCCAAGATGTTTATCGAGGTGGGCAAGCAGGTCTCTGTCGATGACCTGAACAAAGGCATCATCATCCAGTCCGGCAACGATGCCTGCGTCGCCATGGCCGAATTCCTGGCGGGCAGCACCGACTCCTTCGCCAGCCTGATGAACAGCTGGGCCGCCAAGCTCGGCATGAACGACAGCCACTTCATGAACCCGCACGGTCTGGATGCGGAAGGTCACTACAGTACCGCCCATGACATGGCCCGTCTGGGTCAGGCGCTGATCCGCGACCTGCCGGAGGAGTACAAGATCTACTCCCAGAAGTCTTTCGTCTTCAACGGCATCACCCAGCACAACCGTAACCGCCTGCTGTGGGATCAATCCCTGCAAGTTGACGGCATCAAGACCGGCCACGTCAGCCAGGTCGGCTACAACCTGGTCTCTTCCGCCACCAACAACGAAGGCATGCGCCTGATCGCCGTGGTACTGGGTGCCAGCAGCGAAGGTTCCCGCGCGGCCGAGAGCAAAAAACTGCTCACCTACGGCTTCCGCTTCTTCCAGAGCCTGACTCCGTACAAGGCTGGCACCGAGCTGGTCACCCAGAAGATCTGGATGGGCGACAAGTCTGAAGTGAAACTGGGTGTCGACAAAGATGTCTCCGTGCTGGTCACCCGTGGTCAGGGCAACAACCTGAAAGCGGACTTCCAGCTCGACAGCGAGCTGAAAGCACCGCTGGCCAAGGGTCAACGGGTCGGTACCGTGTTCCTGAAGCAGGGCGACAAAGAGATCAAGCAAGTGCCGCTGGTTGCGCTGGAAGAGGTGCAGGAAGGTGGCCTGATCAGCCGTCTGTGGGACTACCTGGTACTGCTGGTCTCCAGCTGGTTCAAGTAATCCGGACGCACAATCCTCACCATACAGCGGCGCCAACAGGCGCCGCTGCTGTCTATACCGGGTAAAGGCAGTGAATAACCCTGCAAACTGCAGGTTCCGCCTTACCCTGATTTGTGGTAAAAAGCAGCACTTCCATCCTGGTCTGACCGATCCTGGCCTTGATCCCGGTCCGTGCCGCGCCCATATAGCTATGAGCCGTGCCCGTATAGACTTGAAATGGCGGCCTTCACGGGCCATCGGCCACTAGCCATCCAAGATGAAGTCATCCCGTTGATGACGCAAAAGGTGAGTAAATGAATACCAAGTTTGATGAACTGCTGGAATTTCCCTGCAAATTCCCGTTCAAGGTGCTCGGCGTTGCCGACCCGGCGCTGCCGGAGATGGTGGTTGAGGTGCTGCAGCAGCACGCCCCCGGCACCTACAGCCCGACTGTCCAGCCCAGCTCCAAGGGCAACTACCACTCGGTTCGCGTGACCGTGACGGCCCAGAGCAAAGAGCACATCGAAGCGATGTACCACGCTCTTGGCAAGATTGAGCTGGTGAAGTACGTACTGTAATTTCTCTCTCGCCCCGTTCTGCGGGGCGACTGTTTTTGGCCGCAGCACGCCGCGAGGACACCATGTCATCCCAGATCCCCGCCCAGTCCAGCCTGATTGTCAGGCAGTTGGGTCGCCGCCCCTACCAGCCGGTATGGGACGCCATGAAAGCCTTCACCGACAACCGTACCAGTGACACCCCGGACGAGTTCTGGGTAGTCGAACACGATCCCGTCTACACCCAGGGGCAGGCTGGCAAGGCCGAGCACCTGCTCAATCCGGGCAATATCCCGGTGGTGCAAAGCGATCGCGGCGGTCAGGTGACCTATCACGGCCCGGGCCAGCTGGTGCTCTACGTACTGGTGGATGTCCGCCGTTGCAAATTCTCGGTCCGCGAGCTGGTGACCGCGCTGGAGACAGCCATCATCAACACCCTGGCCAACAGCGATATCCAGGCCTACGCCAAGGCCGATGCCCCCGGAGTCTATGTGAAAAATGACCTTGGCATGGAGGCCAAACTGGCCTCGCTCGGCCTGCGCATCCGCAAGGGGTGCTCGTTCCACGGGCTGGCCCTCAACATCAACATGGACATGACCCCCTTCCTGCACATCAATCCGTGCGGCTACGCGGGCATGGCCATGACCCAGACCAGCGCCCTGGGCGGCCCGCAAAGCGTGGCCGAGGCGCAATCCATTCTGGTGGCCGAGCTGGCCCGCCTGATTGGCTATCAAACAATAACAAACACCGAGAGTGAATCATGAGCAAACCCGTTCGTATGGAGCCGGGCGTCAAGCTGCGCGATGGCGACAAGATGGCCCTGATCCCGGTGAAATTCATGCCGGATCCCAACGAAGAACTCCTTCGCAAGCCGGACTGGATGCGGATCAAGCTGCCCCCTTCCAGCCAGAAGATCGAGCACATCAAGAGCACCCTGCGCAAGAACAAGCTGCACTCGGTATGTGAAGAGGCCTCCTGCCCCAATCTGGCCGAGTGCTTCAACCATGGCACCGCCACCTTCATGATCATGGGCGCCATCTGCACTCGTCGCTGCCCCTTCTGCGACGTGGCCCACGGCCGCCCGCTGGCGCTCGATCCGGAAGAGCCGAAGAAGCTGGCACTGACCATCAAGGAGATGAACCTCAAGTATGTGGTGATCACCTCGGTGGACCGCGACGATCTGCGCGACGGCGGTGCCCAGCACTTCGCCGACTGTATCAAGCAGATCCGCGAGCACAGCCCGCAGACCCGCATCGAGATCCTGACCCCGGACTTCCGTGGCCGGATGGAGCAGGCGCTGGAGGTGTTCCGCGAAACCCCGCCGGATGTCTTCAACCACAACCTGGAGACCGCCCCGCGCATGTATCGCGTCGCCCGCCCGGGTGCCGACTACAAGTGGTCGCTGGAGCTGCTGCGCCGCATCAAAGAGATGCACCCTGACGTACCAACCAAGTCCGGCGTCATGATGGGTCTGGGCGAGACCAACGAAGAGATCGTCCAGGTACTGAAAGATCTGCGCGAGCACGGCGTCAACATGCTGACTCTGGGCCAGTATCTGCAGCCGAGCCGCCACCACCTGCCGGTGAAGCGCTACGTGCCGCCTGCAGAGTTTGACGAGCTGAAAGAGGTCGCCATGGAGCTGGGCTTTACCCACGCCGCCTGCGGCCCCTTCGTGCGCTCCTCCTACCACGCGGATCTGCAAGCCAAGGGCGAAGAGGTCAAATAACCCCTTCACTCGCAGCAACAAAAAGAGCGCCTATTGGCGCTCTTTTTTATGGCTCAGCACTGATGGCTGATGCTGCGATATCAAGGTCGCTGCCGCTATCTCTGCACGCACCGATAGGGCTTGTGCAGCAGATCGGGCATAGTTTGCTGACCATCATGACCGGCAAATCGGACGCTCTGACAAGGCAAATTGTCTCATCAATGCAACAAATAGAAAATTCCAACCGATTTATTTGCAACAATCTGCGCCGTGAGCTTGGCCGCTACACGACAAGGCGGGTGTGAGTGCAATCCCCGACATGATCGTTAAGGGGGGACACTGCCCCCCTTGTCACTCCTCGAAGCGCCCCTGCTGATGCCAGCGCTGCAACTGGGCCAGCACCCGGGTTTCCCGCGCCGTCCACTGGGGACAGGGCCCCGCCAGCTGGGTCTTGTTGGTCTGCAGCGCCTCGTCGAGGGCAAACCAGCCGGGCACAAAACCGAGCCGGATCTCGTAGGGCTGTGGCTGTGGCGCCACCAGCTGCTCGCCAATCCGGCACAAATAGTAGAGTGAGCGAATGCAGTAGGCATCGAATCCCAGCTCACGGGCGAGGCGATACTCACGGACCTCACCGAGCAGAGCCCCCACCTCCAGCAGTTCAGCGCCACACTCTTCCAACAGCTCGCGAGCCAGTGCAGCGTCATGGCTTTCACCCGCCTCGACGCCACCGCCGGGAAACATCAAATCGCCGTTGACCCGGGAGTGCACCAGCAGCAGCTCATCGCCACGCAGCACCACGGCACGCACCGTGAGCCGCTCCAGAGTACGGCCATCGGTGACCACCTCGCCGTGCACAAACGAGTGGTCGAAAGGTTCGGGCCAAGAACTGGCCCCGGACGAATTGGTCATCATCTCCTCAGGGTCGGTAGCTACCGTTTTGCAATTGCTGAACTATCTCGGCAGCCCGCACATCGTAGCCATCCTGCTCGGTCTTGCTCAGCGTGTGGTAGATGCCAAAACGCTTGGCAGAGACCTCTGGCGCATCCTGAAACGACTCGCTCACCTTGCCCCACAGATAGGCCAGCCCGTACTGCTTCTGGCCCATATAGAGGGTACTGAGGGAGGTGAGCAGGCGGCTGTTGACCGACTCACCCTCGCGATAGAGGGAGAGGCCGTGGTGCAGAATGGCGATGGCCTTCTCGGGATCGCTCTTGGCGTAGATACCGCCGAGCGCCAGCTGCAGCTCGGGTTCATCCAGCGCCCTGGTACCCTCCAGCGCCATAAACTGCTGGCGGGCCAGCTCGTTGGTGTTGTTGGTCCAGTGCCAGAGCAGCAGGTAGGGATCCTGCGAGTTGCGGGTGGCGGCATCGAGTTGGGCCAGCTGCTCCCCTGCCGCCAGCATCCCCTCCACCCGCGGGCTCTTCTGCTCGCGGGCCCGTTTGTACTCGATGTTGGTGGAGTGCTCGGCGCACTTGAGATAGCGCTCGAGATTGCGCATCAGCTCGTACTTACGTCGATCCGTCCCCTCCTCCTTGAGATAGAAACGGCTGCGGATGATATCGGTACGCTCATAGCGGCACCAGCCGTCATCCACCAGATCCTGACAAAGCTCGGGAGAATTGCTGCATATGGAATGGAGCCGATCGTTATCGCAAGCAGCGACAGCAAGGCTGGCCGAGAGGATAAAGAGAGGCTGTCGCAGGGCAGTAGGGGTCATGGCTCACATCTGGCTAGTAACAGTGACTGGTAACAACAGGAGCCTCATGCGGCCACCTTCGGCTAGCAAACCGGTTACATATCCATTACAATGCGCGCGCCATATAAGGCCGCGATTGCAGAATACTATAACGAAATCGACACCCCTACACTGATCTGCATTCGACGAATTTTCTATTTACACCAACAACGTGAAATAAAGGATCTGGTCAATGACCCACGAGCACTACTTGCAAGCGTGGCAGGAGAGCCAGGAGCTCGCCGAAGCCATGCAGCCCTTGATTGGTCGCCTCTACCGCCAGCAAGGGATAGAGATCACCCTCTACGGCCGCCCGCTGCAAAATGCCTCCACCATCGATATCCTCAAGGCCCACCGGGTCGTCCGCCGCCACCAGGGCGCTCCCCTCCCCATCCAGCAAAGCTTTCCCCTGCTCCAGGCCATCGTGGCCCTGAAACCGACCGCCGCCGAGGTTGACCTTGGCAAGCTGGCCGTCGGCTACTGGCAGGATCACCAGGATGAAGCGGGGATCGAGGACTATCTGCAGGCCAAACTGGCACCGGCCCTGGGCAGCAGCCAGATGCCGCAGCCGACCGACCTGGTGCTCTACGGCTTTGGCCGTATCGGCCGCCTGCTTGCCCGCCTGCTGATTGAGCGCACCGGCGCCGCCAATCCGCTGCGACTGCGCGCCATCGTGGTACGCGGTGGTCGTGACGGGGATCTGGAGAAGCGTGCCAGCCTGCTGCGCCGTGACTCGGTGCACGGCCCCTTCAACGGCTCCATCGAGGTAGATGCGGAGCGCAGCGCCATCATCGCCAACGGCACCTTCATCCAGGTGATTTACGCCAATAGCCCGGCCGACATCGACTACACCGCCTATGGCATTCACGATGCGCTGATCGTCGACAACACCGGGGCCTGGCGCGATGAAGCGGGCCTCTCCGAACACCTCAAGGCGCGCGGTGCCGGCAAGGTACTGCTGACCGCCCCCGGCAAGGGGGAGATGAAGAACGTGGTGTTCGGCGTCAACCACGAGGTGATAGGCCCGGATGACAAGATCATCTCCGCGGCCTCCTGCACCACCAACGCCATCACTCCGGTGCTCAAGGTGATGCAGGAGCGGTACGGCATCCGCCACGGCCACGTGGAGACGGTCCACTCCTACACCAACGATCAGAACTTGATCGACAACTATCACAAAGGCGAGCGCCGCGGTCGCAGCGCCGCCCTCAACATGGTGATGACCAGCACCGGTGCCGCCAAGGCGGTGGCCAAGGCGCTGCCCGAACTCAAGGGCAAACTGACCGGTAATGCCATCCGGGTGCCGACTCCCAACGTCTCGCTGGCCATCATCAACCTGTCGCTGGAGCAGGCCACCGATCGGGAGAGCCTCAACACCTATCTGCAGCAGATGGCGCTAAGCTCGGCCCTCCATCGCCAGATCGACTTCAGCGCCAGCACCGAGCTGGTCTCCTCCGATATGGTGGGTTCCCGTTATGCGGGCATCGTCGACTCCCAGGCGACCATCGCCGAGGGGGATCACTGCGTGCTCTACGTATGGTATGACAACGAGTTCGGGTACAGTTGTCAGGTCGTGCGGGTGATGGAGCAGATGGCTGGCGTAGTCCGCCAGGATCTACCTGCATAGCCCGCCAGGATCTGCCTGCATAGCCCGATAGGGTCTACCTGCATGGCCCGCCAGGATCTGCCGGGCTGACCCCGAAGTTTATGGCTCAATAGTTCAAGGAGAAGGCCGGATGTCGTTTCAACAGGGTGAGTTTTTGCAAGCAATCAGGCAGATGCCCGCAGAGGTGTACGAGCGGCTCAAGACCGCGGTCGAGCTGGGCAAGTGGCCCGATGGCAAGCCCCTCACCGACGAGCAGAAGGCCACCTCCCTGCAAGCCGTGATGGCCTGGCAGGCGATGCACCTCGACAACCCGGAGCACATGAACATCGGCCGCGACGGCGAGATCGTGATGAAGAGCAAGAGCGAGCTCAAGCGGCTGTTTCGTGATGAACCACAGCCGGTTGAAGAGGAGATAGTGCGGGTCAATCTCAATCACTGAGACCACTCGCCATCCCGTCTCGCAGCGGCAAGTCGAACAGCGATGGTTTGATAAAATAATGCGATAAATAGCAAAGAGGGGAGCCATGATGGCTCCCCTCTTTTTTCCTATCTATCTATACAGGATGACTCATCCGCCAACCCTTCTCCCACCGGGGGAGAAGGGAGCAGGCTCGCAGCCTGCGGACAGTAAGCGGGTCACCTGCCGGCGATCTTCATGGCAAGCCTCGTGGCCAACAGCACCCCGATCTATCCCCTCTCCCGCCGGGAGAGGGTTAGGGTGAGGGGGCAACCTGTCAGGGGGTCAGCTCTCCGCGCAGGGACTGCTGCATCAGCTCGCGAATGCGGTGGGAGGGCAACTCCTGGCTCAGCAGGAAGTGCAGCTTGGTGAGCGCCGCTTCGGCAGTCATATCAAAGCCCGAGATAACCCCGGCCCGCGACAGGGCGTTGCCGGTAGCATAACCGCCCATGTTGACCTTGCCGTGCAAACACTGGCTCAGGTTGACGATGATGACGCCACGGGCCGAAGCCTCGGAGAGCAGCGCCAGCATGGCCGGGTTCTGCGGCGCATTGCCCACCCCGAACGACAGCAGGATCAGCGCCTTCACCGGCTGTTGCAGGATGTTGGCAATCACCTCGCTGGAGATCCCCGGATAGAGGGTCACCACGCCGATGGGCTGGGGGGTGATGTCATGCAGCACCAGCGGCAGCTCGGAGGGCACACCCAACTCACCCGCTTCCAGCGAGATGGCGATACCGGCATTGAGCAGCGGCGGATAGTTGGGTGAATCGAAGGCGTGGAAGCCATCGGCGTGCACCTTCTTGCTGCGGTTGCCGCGATAGAGCTGATTGTTGAAGAACAGCGTTACCTCGTGGATCGGGTAGTTGGCCGCGATGTAGAGGGCGTTGAGCAGGTTCTGCTGACCGTCGGAGCGCAGCTCGGCAAGCGGGATCTGGGAGCCGGTGATAATGACCGGTTTGTGCAGATCTTCCAGCATGAAGGAGAGCGCCGAGGCGGTGAATGACATGGTGTCGGTACCGTGCAAGATGACGAAACCGTCGTACTTCTCGTAGTTGTCGCGAATGTCTTCGGCGATGCGCTGCCAGTCTGCCGGCGTCATGTCGGAAGAGTCGATGAGGGGCGCATATTCGTGAATATGGTAATCCGGCATCTCGGGACGATGGAACTCGGGCATCCGTGCCAGACAGTCTTCCATAAAGCCCGCCATCGGCACGTAGCCGTGATCGGAACGCTGCATCCCTATGGTGCCGCCTGTGTAGGCAATGTAGATGGACTTCTTCACACCCTCTCCTCTCTGTGGGCCGAAAACCTGCGGATGATAAACCATTCGGAATGAACCGGCAGCTCAGATCCCGCGCGGTTTCCCCGCAGATTGGAAACCGGCGAATTATAGAGACTGGCGCCTCAAATGACAGCCGTTCTCTGCTCGTTTTTGGCGTTTAATCTCCATACCTCAATAGTGTTAAATTTCACAGTAAGACATTAAAACGAGTATTAATACGACAAAGTTGGAATTAAACGATGCTTTTTGCTACAATCCGCCGGATTTTGCTGAAATCTCATCTGGATGCCTGAACATTTCAGGCCCGCACAAGCCCCGTATTTTCCGGGGCGGGGAGATGTTTCCCCTTCTTTGTTGGCGCATAAGCCACACTGTTTTTATCCCGGCTGAATCTGTGAGTCTTCACCAACAGAAGGCACAGCCAATCAACATGGGAGTACTGAATGTTACAACTTGATTCTTACGCAACGCTGGTCGCTGCCACTCTGGTATTGCTGCTTGGCCGGGTGCTGGTCACCCGGGTCGGGCTGCTGCGCACCTTCAACATCCCCAAACCGGTTGCCGGCGGCCTGGTGGTCGCGCTGGTGCTACTGTTGCTGCGCTCCACCATGCAGATGGAGCTGCAATTTGATACCAGTCTGCAAACCCCGCTGATGCTGGCCTTTTTTGCCTCCATCGGTCTTTCCGCCGATCTCGCCAGCCTCAAGCGCGGCGGCAAGGCGGTGCTCACTTTCCTGCTGGTAGTTACCGGTCTGCTGCTGGTGCAGAACACGCTCGGGGTAGGTCTCGCGACTCTGCTCGGACTGGACCCTCACATGGGTCTGCTGGCTGGCTCCATCACCCTCTCCGGCGGTCACGGTACCGGCGCAGCCTGGAGTGCCACCTTCTCCGAGAAGTACGGGGTGCAATCCGCTGCCGAGCTGGCCATCGCCTGTGCCACCTTTGGTCTGGTGCTGGGTGGCCTGATCGGTGGTCCGGTAGCCCGCCATCTGGTGAAAAAGGTGCAGGTGCCCGGTGAGGAGCACAACAAGGACGATGCGCCGCAAGGCTTTGAAATGCCTGATCTGGAGCGCCCACTGACCACCTTTAGCCTCATTGAGACGCTGGCGCTGATCGCCATCAGCCTCAAGGGCGGTGAACTGCTCTCAGCTTCCCTCAAAGGCGGTGCTCTTGAGCTCCCCGTCTTCGTCTGTGTGCTGTTTATCGGTGTACTGCTGCGCAACGTGCTGACCCTGCTGAACTGGCATGAAGTGAGCGATCGCGAGGTTTCGCTGCTTGGCAACGTCAGTCTGTCGCTGTTCCTCGCCATGGCCCTGATGAGCCTGAAACTATGGGATCTGGCCAGCCTGGCGCTGCCCATCTTTATTCTGCTGGCCGCCCAGACGGTAGCAATGGCGCTCTACGCCATCTTCGTTACCTTCCGGGTAATGGGCAGCAACTACGATGCCGCCGTGCTGGCAGCGGGTCACTGCGGCTTCGGTCTGGGGGCAACCCCTACCGCGATTGCCAACATGCAGGCCATCACCCAGCGCTTCGGCCCCTCCCATCTGGCATTTTTGGTCGTCCCCATGGTCGGTGCCTTCTTCATCGATATCATCAACGCCATGGTGATCAAGCTGTTCCTGGCACTGCCCTTCCTGTAATCCCTAGTAGTCAGACGTATATGCAAAAGCGCCCACCAATCGGTGGGCGCTTTTTGTTTACTGGCCACGTCATCTTGTTTACTGGCTACGTCTTCCGTCAGCGGCCTCTGCGCCGGGCAATGTCGCGGCGCCACACGCCGGAATCAACATCCCAACCAAACACACCATGCAGGCAGACTCCATACATTCCGGATAACAACAAGCCCCGCAATCGGCCGAGTGCGGGGCTTGTTGATGACAGCCTAAAACCTGACGTTACAGGATAAAGGTCGACACCTGCTGGTTCAGATCGGTGGCTCTGCCCTTGAGGCTTTGTGCCTGATCCAGATCGCGCATGGCGGCAGCAGTGATCTCGTCACTTACATCCTTGATGGCGGTGGTGTTCTGGGTGATCTCGCCAGTTACCTGAGTCTGCTCCTCGGCCGCCGTGGCGATCTGACCCGCCATATCGGAGATGAGAGAGATGGCGCTGGTGATCTCTTCCAGTGCACGCACCGCTTGATCGGCATCCTGCACGCTGTTGTCTGCCAAGCCCTGACTGGTCTGCATCAGGCTCACTGCACGAGCAGTCGTCTGCTGCAGGGTCTCGATGGTGGACTGGATCTGCTGGGTGGAGTCCTGGGTGCGACGCGACAGCACCCGTACCTCGTCCGCCACCACGGCGAAACCACGACCCTGCTCACCGGCGCGGGCCGCCTCAATAGCCGCGTTCAGCGCCAGCAGGTTGGTCTGCTCGGCAATCCCCTGAATGGTGGAGAGGATGCTGGTGATGGCCTGCGCATGGCGACTCAGCTCACCGATCACCTCGGTCGCCTGTCCCACCTCTTCGGCCAGACCATTGATGGACTGACGGGTCTTGTTGACCAGCATCTTGCCCTGCTCACTGCTCTGGGCAGACTGCTGGGCTGCCGCTGCGGTGTTCTCGGCGTTGCCGGCGATCTCCATGGTAGCGCTCGCCATCTCGGTGACCGCAGTGGCGACCATGGTCACCTCCTGCTGCTGACGCTGCAGTTCGTCTACGGCAGCCTGATTGGTCACCAGACTGCGTTCGGCATCGGCATTCAGCTCGTTGGCCAGCTGACGGATATTGCCGATCAGCTGATGCTGGCTGCCTACAAAGCGGTTGAAGCTATTGGCCAATTGACCCACTTCGTCATTGGCGTCGATCTTGATGCGCTGGGTCAGATCACCGTTACCGTCGGCAATACGGGCCAGCGCCTGCGATACCTTGCCAAGCGGGCCGAGCAGCATGCTGACCAGCCAGGAGATGGCGAGAATGCTCGCAACCAGCACCAGCAGGGCCATTCCCAGTTGAGTCATCAGCAGAGAGGAGAGCGGCGCTTCCAGTGCGGCCTTATCGAGCACCAGCACCAGCTCCCAATCGGTATCGGGGATATCGGTCGCCCACAGCAGCTTGTCGCGCCCTTCGTTATCGAAGTAAGCAGGCACCAGGCTCGAATTGGCCTTGCTCTGATCAATCAGCGTATTGGTCAGATCGTTGTCGATCTCGGTAGCCGGTTTCATCGCCTTGGCCGCATCCTTGTAGGCGATGACGGTGCCATCCTTGTGCATCATGATGGCGAAACCGTCGGCAGGCAGCGTCATCTTGGTGATATCGTCCACCAGCGAGGCGATGGAGAGGTCACCCCCTACCACACCACCTTGCGCCGGTTGTGCCAGGGTCACCACCATGATGTTGTAAGCCACATCGAGATAGGGTTTGGTGACGATAAGGCCACCCTTGCCCATCGCCTCCTGATACCAGCCACGGGAGCGCGGATCATACCCGTTACGATTGATGGAGGGATCGGAGTCGTTCATCTTGCCGCCGCTCTCGCCAAAATAGGTGAGCTGGAAGCGACCTGAGGTTTGCGCCTGCTGCAGGGCATTCAGGGGCTCGCCACTGATCTTGCTGCCGAGCGCCTGGATCACATCGCGACGGGCCGCGAGCCAATCACTGACGCTGGTCGCCTGCTGGCTACCCAGCCGCTGCACCTGTTCCTGGCTGCCTTGCAGCAGCAACGCCTTCTGACTGCTATAGCTCTGCCAGGAGAGCAACAAGATCACCAACGAAAGGGCGATCACCACCGACAACAGTATTTTCTGTTTGAGTGATAGGTTTTTCATCATATTTTCTTCTTATGAATGAGGTGAGGAGCGGGTTTTTCCCTAAAAGTGCACAACACTACCTACTCATTAGCGACCTGCACGGCCAAAACTGAACCTAAAAATGGGTCTGAAGACGATATTTTCTGCCAAGACAGTGGAAACGACACCAGAAATTGACTACATGGGGCGAGCAGGCCAAGGCAACCCTGTTTATTCCTTCCACAATTGGCTAGAATATCCCGTTTTTAAGTCACATCGACCCTGAGAGTCTTCACGATGTTCGAAGTTAATCCCGTATTAAATAAACTTAAGGAGCTGTCTGAGCGGACCGAGCTTCTTAGGGGGTACCTTTGACTATGACGCCAAGAAAGAGCGTCTAGAAGAGGTCAACGCCGAGCTGGAACAGCCGGACGTCTGGAATGAACCCGAGCGCGCACAGGCGCTGGGCAAAGAGCGTGTAACGCTGGAAAACGTGGTCGGCACCATCGACACCCTGACCCAGGGCGTAGATGACGTCGAGATGCTGGTGAGCCTGGCCGTGGAAGGGGAAGACGAAGAGACCTTCAACGAAGCCATCGCCGAATCCGAACAGCTGGAAGCCAAGCTGGTGGATCTCGAATTCCGCCGCATGTTCTCCGGTCAGCACGACGGCTCCGACTGCTATATCGACATCCAGTCCGGCTCCGGTGGTACCGAAGCGCAGGATTGGGCCAACATGGTCCTGCGCATGTACCTGCGCTGGGGCGATGCCCACGGCTACAAGCCCGAGCTGATCGAATGCTCCGAAGGCGATGTGGCTGGCATCAAGTCCGCCACCATCAAGTTCACCGGCGAATATGCGTTCGGCTGGCTGCGCACTGAAACCGGCGTCCACCGTCTGGTTCGCAAGTCACCGTTCGATTCCGGTGGCCGCCGTCACACCTCTTTCTGTTCTGTGTTCGTCTACCCCGAAATCGACGACGATATCGATATCGAGATCAACCCGGCGGATCTGCGGATCGACGTCTACCGCGCCTCCGGTGCCGGTGGTCAGCACGTTAACCGAACCGAATCCGCGGTGCGTATTACCCACGTTCCGACCGGTGTCGTGGTACAGTGCCAGAACGACCGTTCCCAGCACAAAAACAAAGACCAGTGTATGAAGCAACTGAAAGCCAAGCTCTACGAGCTGGAAATTCAGAAGCAGAACGCTGAGAAACAAGCCCTGGAAGAGACCAAGTCCGATATCGGTTGGGGCAGCCAGATCCGTTCCTATGTGCTGGATGACTCCCGTATCAAGGATCTGCGCACCGGCGTCGAAACCCGTAATACCCAATCGGTGCTCGACGGTGACTTGGACAAGTTTATCGAAGCCAGCCTGAAATCAGGTCTGTAAACAAGCAGGAATCACCATGTCTGAACAAACCATCACTCCGGAAGTCGATCACTCACTCGAACTCAACAACGAGATGACTGAGCGTCGTTCCAAGCTGGCCGCCCTGCGCGCCCAGGGTAATCCTTTCCCCAACGACTTCCGTCGCGACAGCCTCTCTGGCGATCTGCACGCAGAGTTTGACGACAAGAGCGCCGAGGAGCTGACGAGCCTGGGTAAACGGGTGAAGATTGCCGGTCGCATCATGACCCGCCGGATCATGGGCAAGGCTTCTTTCGCCACCCTGCAGGACATGGCCGGCAAGATCCAGGTCTACGTCACCCGTGACGACCTGCCGGAAGGTTTCTACAACGAGCAGTTCAAGAAGTGGGATCTGGGCGACATCGTGGGTGTCGAAGGTACCCTGTTCAAGACCCAGACCGGTGAACTCTCCGTTCACGTTTCCGATATCCGCCTGCTGACCAAGGCACTGCGCCCGCTGCCCGAGAAGCACAAAGGCCTGACCGACCAGGAAGCTCGCTGCCGCCAGCGTTATCTGGATCTGATCGCCAACGAAGAGTCCCGCAAGACCTTCGTGACCCGTACCAAAGTGGTTGCCGGTATCCGCAAGTTCTTCAACGAAAAGCGCTTCATGGAAGTGGAAACCCCGATGATGCAAGTCATCCCGGGTGGTGCCTCCGCGCGTCCGTTCGTCACTCACCACAATGCGCTGGACATCGACATGTACCTGCGTATCGCACCGGAGCTCTACCTGAAGCGCCTGGTGGTAGGTGGTTTCGAGCGTGTCTACGAGATCAACCGCAACTTCCGTAACGAAGGTATCTCGGTGCGTCACAACCCCGAGTTCACCATGATCGAGTTCTACATGGCCTACGCCGACTACATCGATCTGATGGACCTGACCGAAGAGCTGCTGCGCACCCTGGCGCAGGACATTCTGGGCGACACCAAGATCCGTTACGCCAAAGAGGGCGAAGAGGGTCTGACCATCGATTTCGGTCAGCCGTTCCAGCGCCTGACCATGGTCGAGTCCATCCTGAAGTTCAACGCGGATGTGACCCTGGACGATCTGGCTACCCTCGAGAGCGCCAAGGCCGTTGCCAAGCGTCTGCACATCGAGCTGATGAAGGGCTGGGAGCTGGGTCACGTGATCACCGCGATCTTCGAAGAGACCGTGGAGCACATGCTGCTGCAACCGACCTTCATCACCGAGTACCCGGCTGCCGTTTCTCCGCTGGCTCGCCGTAACGACGTGAACCCGGACGTGACCGACCGCTTCGAATTCTTCATCGGTGGCCGCGAGCTGGCCAACGGCTTCTCCGAGCTGAACGATGCAGAAGACCAGGCCAAGCGCTTCCAGGATCAGGTTGATCAGAAAGCCGCAGGCGACGACGAAGCCATGTTCTACGACGCCGACTTCGTTACCGCGCTGGAACACGGCCTGCCGCCGACTGCCGGTCAGGGTATCGGTATCGACCGTCTGGTAATGCTGTTCACCAACAGCCACACCATCCGCGACGTTATCCTGTTCCCGGCTCTGCGTCCGCAGAAGTAAGGTTCATGCCCGCCGGGATCCATCCCGAGCGCGATAGCTTGAAAACGCCCCGCAACCGCGGGGCGTTTTTTATGGCGAGCACAAACTGGCGGCGAACGCTCAATACGCCGCCAGCTTGCCGCTTATGAGGCCGAAGGCAGCAGCCACTCCCCCTGCCACAATGTGACGGCCTGACCTGCCATCAGCACCCTATTTTCCTGCAGCTCAAGCCGCAGCTCGCCACCGCGGGCCGAGATCTGGCGGGCCCGCAGTTGCTGTTTGCCGAGCCGCTCGGCCCAGAAAGGAACCAAAGCACAGTGGTTGGAGCCGGTCACCGGGTCCTCCTCCACCCCGACCCAAGGGGCAAAATAGCGGGAGACGAAGTCATGATCCGGGTCGCTTGAGGGCGCCGTGACTATCAGCCCCCGTCCCGGCAAGGCGCGCAACGCATGAAAATCAGGCGAAAGTGCGCGGACTTCCTCCTCGCTGGCCAGCTCCAGCAAAAACTTGGCCCCAGCCGCCAGGATTTGCAGTGGCTGGCAACCGATTGCAGCAGAATAAGCAGGATCCAGCGTCTGTGGCGTCAACGCGATACGTGGAAAATCGAGCCATATCCACTCCCCTTCGCGCCGGGCCAGCAGTTCGCCACTGCGCGTTTCGAAGCAGATTGCCTCATCCTCGGCCACCTCTCCCGTCTGCCACAGCACGTGGGCCGCAGCCAGAGTGCCATGACCACAGAGATCCACCTCCACCTTGGGGGTGAACCAGCGCAACTGATAACGGGCCCGGCCAAGAGGCACCAGAAAGGCGGTCTCCGACAGGTTGAACTCGGCTGCCATGGCCAGCAGGCGGGCATCTGGCTGATTCGGCCCCAGCGCCACCACTGCCGGGTTGCCGCCAAAGAGCTGCTGGCTGAAGGCATTGACATGAAACAATCTGATGGTCGACATTCACACTTCCTGTATTTTTCAAACGGGCTCATTTATTGCTCTTTATACCATGGGGCTCCTGTCGACCTGAGTCACTTCCCGATCGAACCAACGCGCCTTTTAATGCAGTAATAGAATAAAGAAGACATTTTTATTCTTTGTTGTTAGCTATCCCACCCCTTACCCTGACCGAAAATCAGACCATGGAAGACGCGTGTGATGCAATTGAAGGACTCCCCATTCAACCTCTCCCCCCTCTCTGACGAGCAGCAACGTCAGCTGGGTCAGGTACTCTCGACCCTCAATACCCAGCAACTGGTCTGGGTGAGCGGATATCTCTACGGGCTCTCCCAAACCGGTTTACAGACTGCCGTGACCAGCAGTGCCATCGCCACCCCAAGTGGCAACCTGACCATTCTCTACGGCTCCCAGACAGGCAACGCCAAGGGCGTAGCCAGTGCCATCAAGGCGCAGGCCGAGGCCCGTGGCCTGCCCGTCACCCTCGCGTCAATGGCCGACTACAAACCCAAGCAGCTCAAGAAAGAGAGCCACCTGCTGGTGGTAGTGAGCACTTACGGGGAGGGTGAGCCGCCGGAGAGTGCCGTCGACCTCCACGACCAGCTGAAGAAAGGCAAGGTCGGCAAACTCGATGGCCTCAAGTTCGCCGTGCTGGGGCTGGGTGACAGCTCCTACGAATTCTTCTGCCAGACCGGCAAAGATTTTGACAACTTCCTCGCCACCGCTGGGGCCGAGCGGGTTTATGAGCTCGCCAGTCTCGATGTGGATTATCAGGATGCCGCCAGAAGCTGGGGAGAGCAGGCCATCAACGCCATTGCCGCGACCCTTTCTACCGGTACGGCCAGCAGCAGCGTGGCAAGCGCGGTGCAGCAGGCGGTTGGCCACAGCCAGTACAGCAAGGAGAACCCCTTCCCTGCCCGCCTGTCGGTCAATCAGAAGATCACCGGCCGGGATTCCACCAAAGATATCCGTCACATCGAGATCAATCTGGCCGACTCCGGCCTCAGCTACCAACCGGGGGATGCCCTCGGCGTCTGGTTCGACAACGATGCCGATCTGGTGGGCGAAGTATTGGCCCTGACTGGCCTCTCAGGCGATGAAGCCACCGCCCGCGGCAGCCTGCGCGAAGTGCTCACCCGCGAGCTGGAGCTGACCCGCTTGCACGGCGGCTTTATCACAGGACTTGCTGACATATCAGGCAACGCTGCACTGAAAGATCTGGCCGGCGACAAGGTTCAGGTCAATGGGCTGGTGGCCTCTGCCCAAGTGGTGGATGTACTGAAGCGCTTCCCGACCGTACTCACGGCCGAACAGCTGGTCGGGCTGCTACGCCCCCTCACCCCGCGCCTCTACTCCATCGCATCAAGCCAGAGCGAAGTGGAAGAGGAGGTGCACCTGACAGTAGGGGTGGTGCGCTACCCGCAGGAAGATGGCACCGTGCGCAGTGGCGGAGCCTCATCCTATCTGGCGGACCGGCTGATCGAGGATGGAGAGGTACGAGTGTTTGTGGAACACAACGACAACTTCCGCCTGCCGCAAAACCCCGACACCCCTGTCATCATGGTGGGCCCGGGCACCGGCATTGCCCCGTTCCGCGCCTTTATGCAGGGGCGGGAAGTGCAGGGGGCCAAGGGCAAAAACTGGCTCTTCTTCGGCAACCCGCACTTTACCCAGGATTTCCTCTATCAGGTGGAGTGGCAGCGTTATGTGAAATCGGGGCTACTGTCGAAGATCTCGCTGGCCTTCAGCCGGGATCAGGCCAACAAGATTTATGTGCAGGACCGCCTGCGCGAAGCGGGCCAAGAGCTCTACCAGTGGCTGGAAGCAGGCGCTCACTTCTATGTGTGTGGTGACGCCAACAAGATGGCCAAGGATGTGCAGGAGGCCCTGCTGGATGTGATTGCCGAACACGGCCACAAGAGCCGTGAGGAAGCAGAAGAGTATTTGAGCGAATTGCGTCGTGCCAAACGTTATCAAAGGGATGTCTATTAATGAGCAAACAACCTCTTTCTCACCCAAAAGCGGGACCGGTCGAAGGACCGCTGGCCGACAACGAACGTCTCAAGCGCGAGAGCAACTTTCTGCGCGGTACCATAGAACAGGATCTGCAGGACCCGCTCACCGGCGGCTTCAACGGCGACAACTTCCAGCTGATCCGCTTTCACGGCATGTACCAGCAAGATGACCGCGACATCCGCCCAGAGCGCGCCGCCCAGAAGCTGGAGCCGCTGCACAACGTCATGCTGCGTGCCCGCCTGCCGGGGGGGATCATCACCCCGGCCCAGTGGCAAATCATCGACAAGTTCGCCGAGGAGCACAGTCTGTATGGCAGCATCCGCCTGACCACCCGTCAGACCTTCCAGTTTCACGGGGTATTGAAGCGCGACATCAAGCTGATGCACCAGACCCTCAACAGCACCGGCATCGACAGCATAGCCACCGCAGGCGACGTGAACCGCAACGTACTCTGCACCAGCAATCCGGTGGAATCCGAGCTGCATCAGGAGGCCTACGAGTGGGCCAAGAAGATCTCCGAGCACCTGCTGCCCAAGACCCGCGCCTACGTGGAGATCTGGCTGGACGGTGAAAAACTGGGGCAGGACGAAGAGCCGATCCTGGGCTCCAACTACCTGCCACGCAAATTCAAGACCACAGTGGTGATCCCCCCTCACAACGACGTGGATATCCACGCCAACGATCTCAACTTCGTGGCGATTGCCGAGCACGGCAAGCTGGTGGGCTTCAACGTGTTGGTGGGCGGCGGTCTTGCCATGACCCACGGCGACACCAGCACCTACCCGCGCAAGGCGAGCGATTTTGGCTTCATCCCACTCTCTCACGTGCTGGAAGTGGCGGCCGCCGTAGTGACCACCCAGCGCGACTGGGGCAACCGGGTCAACCGCAAGAACGCCAAGACCAAGTACACCCTTGAACGTGTTGGCGTCGAGGCTTTCAAGGCTGAGGTGGAGAGCCGCGCTGGCATCCAGTTCGGGCCGGTTCGCCCCTATGAGTTCACCAGCCGTGGCGATCGCTTCGGTTGGGTCGAGGGGATCGACGGCAAGCACCACCTCACCCTGTTTATCGAGAATGGCCGCCTGCTGGACTTCCCGGGCAAGCCGCTCAAAACCGGCATGCTGGAAATTGCCAAGGTGCATCAGGGGGATTTTCGCCTCACCGCCAACCAGAACCTGATCATCGCAGGCGTGCCTGCCAGCGAGAAGGCCCGCATTGAAGGGCTGGCGCGCCAATATGGCCTGTTGGATGACGGCGTGAGCGAGCAGCGCAAGCAGTCCATGGCCTGTGTCGCCCTGCCCACCTGCCCGCTGGCGATGGCCGAAGCGGAGCGCATGCTGCCCGCCTTTGTCACCGACATCGAAGGGCTGCTGGCCAAACACAGTCTGGCGAATGACGCCATCGTCTTCCGGGTCACCGGCTGCCCCAACGGCTGCGGCCGGGCCATGCTGGCGGAAGTAGGTCTGGTAGGCAAGGCGCCCGACCGCTACAACCTGCATCTGGGGGGGAACCTGGAGGGCACCCGCATTCCGCGCCTCTATCGGGAGAACATCACCGAGCCGCAGATCCTGGCCGAGCTGGATGCTCTGATCGGCCGCTGGGCCAGCGAGCGCAACGAACACGAGTGCTTCGGCGACTTCGTGATCCGGGTTGGGGTGATTGCTCCCGTTATCGATTCCGCGAGGGACTTCTATGCAGCCTGATCAAACCGATAGCAGGCTGCTAGAGCGCACCGCCGACGGCCGACTCGACCTCGACGCCCTGCTGGCCTTGAGTCGCGAGGAGCAGATCGAGGCGCTGGCGCCCCTCAACCGGGAGCTGGATGCCATGAGCGCCACCGAGCGGGTGCGCTGGGCGCTGGCCAATCTGCCGGGGGAGCATGTGCTCTCCTCCAGCTTCGGCATTCAGGCAGCGCTGATGCTCCATCTGGTAAGCCGCGAGCGGGCCGATGTACCGGTAGTGCTGACCGATACCGGTTATCTGTTCCCGGAGACCTACCGCTTCATCGACGAGCTGACCGAGCGCCTCGCGCTCAACCTGAAGATCTATCGGGCCGAACTCAGTCCGGCCTGGCAGGAGGCCCGCTTCGGCCTCCTGTGGGAGCAGGGGGTGGAGGGGATCACCCGCTACAACCAGCTCAACAAGGTGGAGCCCATGGACCGCGCCCTGAACGAGCTGGGTGCCCAGACCTGGTTCTCCGGCCTGCGCCGGGAGCAATCCGGCAGCCGGGGCAAGCTGCCGGTGCTGGCAATCCAGCGCGGCCGCTTCAAGTTCCTGCCGGTGATCGACTGGAGCAATAAGGACGTCTTCTACTACTTCAAGGAGTTCGACCTGCCCTACCACCCCTTGTGGGAGCAGGGCTACCTCTCGGTGGGCGACGTGCACACCACCGCCAAGTGGGAGCCCGGCATGAGCGAGGAGCAGACCCGCTTCTTCGGCCTCAAGCGCGAGTGCGGCTTGCACGAAGAGAGCGGCGAAAACGGCGGTTCGGGGATCTGATCTCCCATAACAACAAGGGCACCAGAAGGTGCCCTTGTTGTTTGTTCCATGAGACGTTACTTGCGCAGCCAGGTTTCGAAGCTGTAGGGGTGCGGGTTCTTCTCATCGGCAGGGTGGATCTCGCAGTCGATGCGTTGCCACTGGCCATCATCAAAAGCAGGGAAGCGGGTATCCCCCTCCACCGCCAGATCGATGCGGGTCAGGTAGAGGCAATTCGCCTTGGGCAGCAGCTCACCATAGAGGTGCCCTCCCCCGATGACCATCACCTCCGCCACGTTGTTATCGGCCAGCAGCGCCAATGCAGCGTCAACGGAACCCACCACTTCGATCCCCTCTGCCTGATAGTCAGGGTTGCGGCTGATCACCAGATTACGGCGACCCGGCAGCGGACGACCGATGGATTCAAAGGTCTTGCGTCCCATCAATACCGGCTTGCCAAGGGTGACCCGCTTGAAGTGGGCCAGATCGGCCGGCATGTGCCACGGCATCTGGTTATCCTTGCCGATCACCCGATCGTGGGCCATGGCGGCAATCATGGAAATCTTCATGGCTTCAGCCTCTCACCGTCTGTCAGATAATGGGGCGGTTACGGTACACGACCAATGAGGGGATCGCCAAACCGAAACTCAGGGCACCCACGATAAAGAGCGCCTTGAGGCCATTTTCCACCGCACTCTGAATGAGATCCATGGTCACGCCGTTGATGTTGAGCTCCACCACCGCAATCATGGTCTTGAACGCATAGCTACCGGGGATCATCGGAATGATGGAGGCCACGCTGAACACCGGACGTGGTGCCAGCAAACGACGTGACCAATAGACGCAGACAAATCCGACCATGGTCGCAGCTGCCAGGGTCGCCCACTCTATGGGCATACCGTAGTGGATCAACAGGGTTCGCGAACTATGAGCCAGCGCCCCGCCCATGGCGCAATATTTCAGCATCCGCGGCGGCACGTTGAACAACATGGCAAACCCGACTGCCGGAATGGCTGACCAGAAGGCATCCTTGGCCAGTAGCCAGAGCAGATCCATCATACTTTCCACCCCCAGATCCCCGTTACCGACATGGCCAGAATGATGCCGATGGCCGCGCTGATGGTGAGCAGCGTGGCGGTACCCCAGCGGGCCAATCCCATGTTGAAGTAGCCCTTTACCATGTCTGAAACGGCGTTGATCAACGGAAAGCCCGGCACCAGCAGCAGCACGCTGGCCGCCATTGCAAGATAGGGTTGGGCACCCCAGTTGAAGAAGGTGGCGCTGGAGGCGAGCAGAGTGGCGATAAAACCGGTTACGGCGAAGTTGATAAGCGGGCTGTGGTGATGACGGGCCATCAGCTGGCGCACCCGCATTGCGACTGCAGACGAAAGACAGGTCACCAAAAAAATGGGCCAGTCACCACCAAATAGCAGGCTGAAGGCACCGCAGGAGAATCCCACCATGGGCACAACCAGCCAGGGGTGGTAGTGAAAGGGGGCGATAGCTTCGAGCCGCTGACGCACTTCACGGGCACCGATCAACTCTTTCTCCGCCATGATGCAGATACGCTGGATCTCGCATACCACCTGCATGTTGATGCCGTGCTCGCGCACCCGCCGGGTGGTGGTCACACATCCCCCCTGATAGAGACTGGTGAGCACAATCGCACTGGAGGAGATCGCCATTTCGACACTCTCCAACCCCAACGCCATCCCCAAGCGCACTGTGGTCTGCTCAATGATCCGGCTCTCTGCCCCAAACTGGGCCAACATCTGACCCACCTTGACGATAATGCGGGTGATCTCTGTCTGTTGCTCCCGCGACAACACCCGTCTTGGTGTGATACTTCTCATAATCCCTTCGAGTCGTAGCAATAAATATGGCGGCCATATTAGCCTAACTCTTGCGGCTATTCATCCACAGCTATCACAACCTGAGCGATGAATTATTACAAAAAGGGAAAGAAACAGCACATTACAAATACATTACGACCAACATGAAAAACCATAACAATCTGTCAGCCTTGCATGACGATGTATTTTGGCGGCCCATCCTTGGGTTAAATATTAGCCAAAGAGCTCGTGGTGGATTATTTAGGGCGTCGATAATCAGCAAGGCGGATTATTATGCCGCTGCTAACGTTTTCAGGTGCCAGTCCCCCCTCTTCCTCTTTGAACTGGATCATTTCACTGCGCATCAGATAAAAAGATTCACGCATCATATTGGCAATCCGGATACAGCTGTCGAGATTGTTTTTAGCCAAGCGGCGCTGGCCATCAATCTTGAACTGCAACCCGCGCAAACGGCGCTGCTGCTCGGGGCTCGCCCGGGCCATCAACTGGTCGATCTGCTGAACCAGAATGGCATCCAACCGGGAAGGCTCACTCGTAGCCAACTCCTTCAGGGTATCAAAATCAGGCAACTCCATATGCCCTCCTCGGCGACTATTACTGGCAGCACACTCCGGTACCACACCATTACGCGTCAACCATATAAAACGTTATATACGACGCAGCTAAAAAGGGGTCAATCCATCCGCTGGCTACTGAACCGGCCAATGGCCACAGCGAGGGTACTTATCTATTTTAATTGTGTTTAGAAACAAGCGATTGTTTTTAATTTACGCGAGATAAAACACTTATACATTTTAGGTTGTGATTTTATGTTTTTTATTGCAAATAAAAGTCAGCGTAGGGTTATTTCGCTTCATTCGACACTTTAATATCCCCTCACGCGCCTGCACCATATCCTGATGGTTTAACATATCTCTCTGATTATGTTATTTTAATTGCCACTTTTATCGGATATCCAAGAGCAGACCATGAGCAAGGCAAAAATCGGCATCGTTACCGTCAGCGATCGTGCCAGTGCGGGCATCTACGAAGATCTCTCCGGCAAGGCCATCATCGACACCCTGAACGCCTATCTGACCTCCGAATGGGAACCCGTCTATCAGGTGATCCCCGATGAGCAGGATCAGATTGAAGCAACCCTGATCCGGCTGGCGGACGAAGAGCAGTGCTGCCTTATCGTCACGACGGGCGGCACTGGCCCGGCCAAACGTGATGTGACGCCGGAAGCGACCGAAGCGGTGTGCGATCGGATGATGCCCGGGTTTGGCGAGCTGATGCGGGCCGAATCCCTCAAGTTTGTGCCGACCGCCATTCTGTCTCGTCAAACGGCGGGACTGCGCGACGACACCCTGATCGTCAACTTGCCGGGCAAACCCAAATCGATCCGTGAATGCCTGGATGCCGTCTTCCCCGCCATTCCCTACTGTATCGATTTGATGGAAGGGCCTTATCTCGAATGCGACGAGACAGTCATCAAGCCATTTCGGCCAAAGAAATAAGCCAGCCCTGCAAAGGAAGAGATAAAAATAGTGGCGAGCATTGCTCACCACTATTTTTTACTCCATTTTTCACAGCGACAAACCGCTTCCGTTATTTACGGCCAAATACTTTCACGCCAGCCTTACTGCGCTCGGAATTACCATACACTTCGATTTTCTTTACACAGCGACGCGAGCCAAGGGATTTCCAGCCGGTCTCGGTTTCTCCGCGCATATCTTGATCGAAATAGATCGTCTTGGTGCGATCACCACCATATGTGACCACCACACGCTCCAGCGTCAAATCACGCTCAGCCTTCACCTTGATATATTTGGTCTGGCGGCAGACAACCATAGGGATGGTGGCACCATGATCGCCAACACCCAGTAAAATGGTGCGGCCTAGGGTGAATTGATCTTCACCGGCATGGCTGGCAGTAGCGACAACCAGCAGCACAGTTCCCAGCAGGGCACGAATGGAAAAACAGGAACGCCAGAGAGCTCGCAGGGACATAACACCTCCAATAAAAAATGGAGCGTTATGATAGTGAAACAACCATAACGGGAGCTGTACCCCGTGGCCAAAAACCGCGAATTGATGGTGATTTGCTGTGAATGTCTGCAATTTTCATGTTTTTCAAAACAACAAGGGCTGCCACCGGCAGCCCTTGTCACCTCATGGCAGGCTCAACGCTCCATGATCTGAGTGACATCATCCTTCTTGATCATCACTTCCCGCCCTTCGTGATCGTAATAACGATACATGCCGGTGCTCTCGTCCAGCTTGGGCTTGCTCTCGGTGGTGATCATCTTGCCATCCTTGGTGCTCATAATGTATTGGGAGCTGCATGCCACCAACCCCAGGGCGCACACCAGGATCATCATCAGTTTTTTCATTGCGGCCTCTTCTGCGCTCATCCTCACCACGAGGATGTTTCTTGAAGCCTAGTTCACTAACACGGAGAGGGGTGATGGCAGGAGTGAAATGAGATCTTCGTCAATAATCAGATGGTTAGCATCACTGTCTGGCGTACTGGACACCACATTAAAGCAAGAGGCCGGACATTTGTCCGGCCTCTTCGCTACTGCGCAATCATGACTTGGCGGGCTGACGCTCACCGGTCACGGTCGGGTTCTTGGGATCCATGCTCCACTCGTACCAACCACCGTCGTAAACACTGATCCGCTTCCAATCCATCAGCCAGGCGTAGAAGAAGGCTTCGGAGGCGCGCCAGCCGGTACCGCAATAGAAAGCAGCCTGCTGGGTCGGCTCGATGTTCCACTCATCCCACATGGCGAGGATCTCGCGGGCTGGTTTCATGGTGCCGTCCGGGTTGTGGAAGTCGCTCATGCTGTTGGCATCCACCCCGCCGTGACCCCACTTGGCCCCCGGGATATCGCCCTTCGGCTTGATGTAGCTGTAGCCAGAGGTATTGCCGACAAACTCGTCCCAGGTCCGCACGCTGACCAGCGCGCTATCTGGCTGCTTGAGCAGCGCTTTCGCCTGACTGAGCGTGGTGTAGTACTCGGGGTGAGCCGGAATGGCCACACCAAAATCCTTCACCGGCTCATATTTGTTGGCCAGGCCGGTCTCGGTGCGCAGATGCTGGATAAACCAGGCATCCAGGCCACCGTCCAGCAGACGCACGTCTTCAACGCCCGCATACATCATCAGATGAGCGGCACGGGCTGCTGCCATGGTGTTGCGACCATAGAGGATGACGGTGGTATCGTGACGGATACCATTTTCCAGCAGCAGCTTTTTAAGTGCCTCGTCAGAGACCTTGTTCCACAGCGGCTCCTCTTCCAGGCTGTTGGTATCGATATAACCAGCTCCCGGGATGTGGCTGATAAGGTAGGCCTTGGGTGAACCCCAAGCGACTTCAAACAGCTTCCAATCGCCCTTGGGTGCCGCTGCAACCGGCTTGCCCTCTTGCAGATCTGCCAGCCAGCGCGGGTAGACCAGCTGCTGCCAGCGGGCCAGATACTCACGCGGTGCAGTTTTCCATCCTTGCAGTTCGAACAGCTGCTTGATGCCGTGCAGCCGCAGCAGACGAGCGACTTCAGCCACTTCGCGGGGGGCGCCGTAAAGGGCAACCGGACGATCCGCTTTCAGCCCCTTGGTCTTGAGAGCGGCTGGCCATTCGTCATCACTGTACTTCCACTCGGCGGAGAGATTCTCTGCGCCAGCCACATGGCCCCCCTGCTTCTCGCCCTCCATGGGCCACCCCTGATAGAAGTAGCCGGCGCGAGTATCCAGGATGACCGCCTGTTTGGCCTTGGCATCAGCCAGCGAAAGCGGTGGCAATTCGGCTGCAAAGGTGGGCAGTGCACACCAGAGCAGCAAGGTCGCCAGCGCGGCCTGCAAGAAGCGAAGATGTCGTTTCATGGTGATTTCTCGATTCATAGTGAACAAGGTTAAAAAATGGAGCGGCCCAGACGCTCGGCCAATAACTCCAGCGCAGCCGTCCCTGCCAGCGAGTTGCCCGCCTTGTTAAGCTCGGGCGACCAGACACAGACGCACAATTCTCCCGGGATTAGCGCCATGATGCCGCCGCCGACCCCCGACTTGCCCGGCATGCCGACCCGGTAGGCAAAGTCCCCCGCCTCGTCATAGAGGCCACAGGTAGCGAGCAGGGCATTGACCTGCTTGGTGGTTCTGGCGGGCAGCAGCGGCATGGTCTCGCCAAGCGGCAAGCCGCGGTTGGCCAGATAGATAAAGGCTCGCGCCAGATCGACACAACTCATACGAATGGCACAGGCATTGAAATAGCTCTGCAGCACCTTGTCCACTTCGTTTTCGAAATTACCATAGGCCTTCATCAAATAAGCGATGGCCGCATTGCGGGCAGAGTGCTGATATTCGGAGCGGGCGACGACCTGATCCGCCATGATGGCCGGGTTGCCGGAGAGGCGACGAGCCAACTCAAGGGTGCGCTGGCGCGGCGCGGTAAGACGGGTTTCCAGCAGATCACTGACCACCAGCGCACCAGCATTGATAAAGGGGTTGCGGGGGATACCCTGCTCAAACTCAAGCTGCACCAGCGAGTTGAAGGGCTGGCCGGAGGGCTCCTTGCCAACCCGGGCCCAGATCTCCTCCTCCTGATAGAGGGTGAACGCCAGCGTCAGGCTCAGCGCCTTGGAGATACTCTGGATGGAGAAGGGTTCAAAAGCGTCACCTGCAGTGAACAACTCCCCCTCGACGGTACAGACCGCTATACCAAGCCGATCGGCCGGTACCTGAGCCAGTGCCGGAATGTAGTCGGCCACCTTGCCTTGTCCCAGCAACGGGCGCACCTCTTCAAGGATGCTGGCCAGTAATTCGGATGACAACACCATAAGCAATAAGCGATTCCATGACTAAAACAGCGGTGGAGATCCCATCCCCACTGACAAAAATCCCGCCAGCGGCGGGATTTTTCCAGTTACCCACAACAAGGCGCCAGAGAGGCTGCCTCGTATCAGGCCGGTTCACCGTACCAGAGGTCAAACAGCTCGGTGACCACGACAGCTTCCATCCCCTTGCCTTCCAGCCAGGATTTGACGACGGTGCGGTCTTCTTCGCTGCATTTGCCCAGCTGCTGGGTGCAGATCATCCCTTCCCAGGCCAGGTGGCCGGAACCGGCAAACGCCAGCTTACGGGGTTCGATCACTTCATCGATCATCGCATCGACTACCGCATCGATGGTCTCTTCGGCAGTGCCGACCGGGAAATTAAAACTGATGTCGAAACCCATCTCCTGGAATTCATCGACACGCAGTTTCTTACGCAGACGGCGGCTACGATTGGCCATGATAGCTCCTCAAGTTAGTTGATACGCGAGTTGACGCGCCAGCTTAGCTGACACGCTTGAAAATCAGATCCCACACCCCGTGGCCAAGACGGTGGCCACGTTGTTCAAATTTGGTCAGCGGACGCCAGTCCGGGCGTTCCACCCAGTTGCCGGTAGCAGAGGTGTTCTCGTACCCTTCGGCAGCGCTCATCACTTCCAGCATGTGCTCGGCGTAGTTTTCCCAGTCGGTGGCCATATGGAATACCCCACCGATGGCGAGTTTCTGGCGAATATCCTGCGCAAACGCAGGCTGCACGATGCGGCGCTTGTGGTGACGACTCTTGTGCCAGGGGTCCGGGAAAAACAGCTGCAGGCAGGAGAGTGAACCGTTCGGGATCATGTGCTCCAGCACTTCGACCGCGTCGTGACAAATGACCTTAAGATTGGTGACACCCGCTTCCTGGGCAGTCCCCAGACAGGCACCCACTCCCGGGGAGTGTACTTCGATGCCGATGAAGTTCTTCTCGGGGGCATTCTTGGCCATCTCGACCAAAGAGGCGCCCATGCCAAAGCCGATCTCCAGCACCACCGGAGCCTCGCGGCCAAACAGCGCGACCAGATCGAGCGGCTGCGGCGCAAAATCGATACCCATGACCGGCCAGAGCTCTTCCAGGGCTTTCTCCTGCCCTTTGGTCAGACGGCCTTCGCGACGGACAAAGCTGCGGATCTTGCGCATGAACTTGCCATCTTCGTTAAATACATCTTGGGTCACAGGCATAATAGTCTCGTTATTTCATCAATCCGGGTAATACCTGTTGGGCCGATCCCGACCGGGACCGCTCGCGGCTCGTTATTTCATCATTCCGCGAAAACAGGGGGAGCGAATTATCCCAAGATGGGCCCAAGGCGCAAGTGTTTCGCGCAACAAATATTCCTGCAAACCACTCCTCTGCCCTCTCGCAGGCATCTCCATCCCGACTAACCGCTCAATATAATCCGCTATAGAGCCAATCCAGCCCTTTTTTAGCGATTTTTGTGACAATCATTGCCTCATTTCTGAAATCTGATACAAACGGATAACCTGGCGGTCGAATGGAGCGACCGCCCACACGCCGAGAGAATTGCCTATGCAGCCGTTTTTTGCCCAGCGCTTCGAGAAAGTCGAGCCTTCCTTTATCCGTGAAATCCTCAAAGTTGCCGCCAACCCGGAGATCATCTCTTTTGCAGGCGGCCTGCCCAATCCCCATCTGTTTCCGGTCAAGGCGATCGATAAAGCATGTCAGGATGTGCTGCGCGAACAAGGGGCTGCCGCCCTGCAATACGCAACCACCGAGGGTTTTGCCCCGCTTCGCCAGTACATCGCCGACCGCTATCTGGCGCGTCACGGCATGCAGGTCAATCCGGACAACATCCTCATCACCAGCGGCTCCCAGCAGGCGCTGGACCTGCTGGGCAAGGTACTGATCGACGAGGGTCAGGATCTCATCATCGAAGAGCCGGGCTATCTGGGTGCCATTCAGGCCTTTTCCGTCTATCAGCCCGCCTTCAAACCCATCACCCTCGGAGAAGCGGGGCTGGATCTGGCGGCACTGGATGCACTGCTGGAAAGCGGCTCCAATGCCAATCTGCTCTACGGGGTGCCCAACTTCCAGAACCCGAGTGGTGTCTCCTACAGCCCTGCCAACCGTGAAGCACTGGCCGAGCGGCTGGTGCGCCACGAACTGTTGATGGTGGAAGATGACCCCTACGGCGAGCTGCGCTTCGAAGGAGAGCATCTGCC
The DNA here is from genome assembly GCF_041929505.1 of Aeromonas sp. MdU4. Classification (NCBI taxonomy): domain Bacteria; kingdom Pseudomonadati; phylum Pseudomonadota; class Gammaproteobacteria; order Aeromonadales; family Aeromonadaceae; genus Aeromonas; species Aeromonas sp. MdU4. Next base: position 144,046 of record NZ_JBHFMW010000021.1, read on the forward strand.
TCCTATTGCCAAGCTGGCACCGAACAATACCGTACTGCTCGGCTCCTTCTCGAAAACCGTGGTGCCCGCCTTCCGCCTCGGCTGGATGCTGGTACCGGACTGGCTGCGCAAGAAGGTCACCATCGCCAAGCAGGCTACCGACCTGCACAGCAACGCCTTCAGTCAGCAGGTGCTGCACCGCTATCTGACCGATAACTCCCTCGATGCCCATCTGGATCAGATCAAGGAGGTCTATGGTCGCCAGCGTGCCGCCATGGAGGCAGCTCTGGCTCGTCACTGCCCACCCGGCGTCAGCTACACCCGGCCGGAAGGGGGCATGTTCCTCTGGCTGACCCTTCCGTCCCATATCAGTGCCATGGCCCTGTTTGACGAGGCGATCAAGGAAAAAGTAGCCTTCGTACCCGGCGCACCTTTCTATGTGCGTCCCGAAATCAAGAATACCCTGCGCCTAAGCTTCTCCTGTGTCGATGAAGCGACCATCGAAGAGGGGGTCAAGCGGCTGGCCCGCGCCCTCCAGCGCATGCTCTGATCGTCAGACCAGATGGCACCAATAAAAAAACCAGCGAGAGATCGCTGGTTTTTTTATGCCGCAAGCGTACCCCATCAGCCAAACAGGGTCTTGCAGAACTGCTTCATCGGGATAGGGCGCCCATAGAGATAACCCTGAAGATAATCGACATGACGAGCCCGCAAGTAGTCCGCCTGCACCTGATTTTCAACCCCTTCCGCTACCAGCTGAAGCTCCAATCGAATGGCAAGATCAATCACGTTTTCGACGATATGGCTGGAGAGTGCATCAGTGCCGATCATGCCGACGAAACTCTGATCTATCTTGAGCGCATCGATCTGAAACTGCTGCAAGTAAGTCAGGCTGGAGTGACCGGTACCAAAGTCGTCGATAGCGATCTTCACCCCCAGTTGGCGCAACTCGGCAAACAACCGGTCGGTCACCTCATCGGCGACAATCAGCTCACGCTCTGTCAGCTCCAGCACCAGCTGGATAGGTTTTTTCCGAAAGGCATTGATAAAATCCCTGCAATCCGCCACCAAGCTCAAATCTTTGCAGTGGCTGGCGCAGATATTGAAACCGAAATGAAATCCGGCAGGCAGTTGGTGTACGTAGGGGGCAAAATGGGTGCTCACCTGCGCCATTAGCAGGCTGGTCATGGGCACGATCAGACCGCTGTCTTCTGCCAGAGAAATAAAGCGATCCGGTGGAATCATCCCCTGCCTTGGGTGCTGCCAGCGCATCAGCACTTCACATCCGTGCCACTGCTCATCGTCACCGGCCACAACAGGCTGCAGGTAGGGGATAAATTCCTCTGCAACCAATGCTCGCTTAAGCTCCTCCGCTGGCGAGTGGCTACGCCCCATCAACCAGAAGGTGCCGAGTCCAACCAACAGTGACAGCAGCGGATAGAGTATGATGCTGCCCACAGAGTGGCGCCAAGCGTAACTCAGATAGTCATGCTCCGTCACCCGTGTTGCCACCTGATAAGGGAAACTGGCTGAAGAGAGGGCAATATAGCCCTCCTCTGCAGGCGAGGGGGCTTCTCCGACCTGGCCTGAGCCAAACATCGCCTTCTTGCCCACCACCAAAGCAATCAATGAGTTTTTACTGGAGATATCCAGGGTATTGCGCAGGTAATAGCCGTCAATACCGATCAGCACACTCCCCTTGTCCGTATCCTGACGCAGGACGATCAAAGGGCGATCCGGCGTCACGGCATTGCCACTCAGCAATTGCAGCTGACCATCCACATAGTTGTCCGGATTGAAAGGCCCATCGTATTCACCGTATAACGAAGTACAGTAAACACGGTGTCCCGTGGCCAGACTGACCGAACGCACATCGGGAACTGTGGTTACCTGTTCACGCAGCAACTGAGCCGCATCGGCACAGGGACGATCAAGCATCCCTGCCACATTGGTGGCAGCCTGCCGAGCATGGCTCATAGTGCGATCAAACATCAGCTGGGCACGCTGCAAGCGTGACTCGGCATCCTGTTCTATCTCCGAGACAGTCTGCCAAGTGATCGCAACGCCGCCCAGCAACAGGAGCCCGCCACCCACCAATAGCGCCACAAGAATCCTCATGGAGAACTGGCGAAGTTTCATACGACGAAATGGCATGGTGGCCTCTTTGATACACGGATGAGTTGTAGCAGCCCCGGTGGACAAGCGTAAAGGGTCGCCATAATAGCGATTGAACAACAAATGTCCACCCAACAAAAATCAATCAATTCTGACTATTGTTCAATAACATTTTATGAACTACTGGCCTGTTGAACCGCTGGAAGTTCATCATCTACCACTCCGGCCCCCAGCTTGTTGATCGGGAACGAGGCCATTAGAGTAGAACAAACGACAGCAGGAGTGCGCAGCGATGAAGATTCTGATTACCGGAGGTACCGGCTTTATCGGCCACCGTCTGGTGGCTCATCTCAAGGTCAATCACGATGTGGTCGTCCTGAGTCGACAAGGCAGCCGCGCATACTCCCGACTTGGCCACGATATCCAGCTTCTCGATAGTCTGGATCGACTCGATGACCTCAATGACGTGGATGCGGTGATCAATCTGGCGGGAGAGCCGATCGCAGCAGGTCGCTGGAGCGAGCCGCGCAAGCAGTTGCTCTGTGACAGCCGCTGGCTGCTGACCGAGCAGCTGGTCGACCTCATCAAACTCTCCACGACACCGCCCAGGGTGCTGATCAACGCCTCCGCCATCGGCTGGTATGGCAGGCAAGGAACGGAGTCCCTCGACGAACAGTGCCTTACTCCCCACGACGAGTTCACCCACCAGCTCTGCCAGCAGTGGGAAACCTTGGCGCAGGAGGCCGGCAGCAGCCAGACCCGGGTCTGCATCGTGCGGATCGGGCTGGTACTCGGTATGGATGGTGGAGCACTGCCCAAGATGCTGCCCCCCTATCGTCTTGGCCTTGGCGGCCCCATGGGCAGCGGCAGCCAGATGATGAGCTGGATCCATGTGCAGGATCTGGTACGCGCCATGCTGTTTCTGCTGGAACACGAGGAGTGCCGCGGCATCTTCAACGGCACCGCCCCCCACCCGGTCAGCAACCGGGAGTTCAGCCAGACTCTGGCTCGCACGCTCCACCGCCCGCACCTCTTCTTCGTCCCAGCTCCCCTGCTACAACTGGTGATGGGAGAAGCGGCCGATCTGCTGCTAACAGGCCAAAAGGTGCTGCCCATGCGCCTGCAACAGGCTGGTTTTCACTTTACCTATCCCGAGCTTCCCCAAGCGCTCACCAATCTGCTCGATACGCCAGATTAACTGGCGCTGCACGAGCAGAGCCGTGCAGCTCAAGAGACAGATAACCATCAGCCCGGCCATTGGCCGGGCTGATGGTTATTGCATCTGGCAGCATCGAGTCAGCCGGTTGGCATCACAACAACCCCTGCCCCACGCCTCGCAGCCGATCGCTCAGGGTCCCCGCCAGCAGCTGGCGCCGTATCCCTTGCCCTGCCAGCGTCACCAGCAACGCTCCCAGTACAGGCAAGCCGAGCCAGATGGCCCAGTGGAACTGCCACTGCCCCTCGAACCACCACCACTGCAGGCCAAAGGAGCAAAGCTCCACCACCATAGCGGCGCACAGCCCCGCCAGCAGGCCACTGGCCACCAGCTCCCAACGCAGCATCTTGCCCAGCAGCTCACTGCTGGCCCCCAGGGTGCGCATCAGCAGCAACTCGCGACGCCGATTGGCCATACTGGCCTGGGTCTGAGTCAGCAACACCAGCAGCGCAGCCACCGTCACCAACCCCAACATCAGGGCCAGCGCACGGCTCACCTGATCCGATACCGCCGTCAGCCGCACGATGAGATCATCCACGTCGATCAGGCTCACCGTGGGGTGCTTGCGGACCAGCTCCACCTCGGCCACCCGGCCCTGCTCAGGCAGACGATAGCTACCGAGCCAGGTACGGGAGAAAGGGGCCAGCAGATCCGGCGAGAAGATCATGTAAAAATTGGGGCGCATATTGTCCCACTTGATGCTGCGCAGACTGGTGACCTTCGCCTTGAAACTACGCCCCTCAATGGTAAAGCCCAGGGTATCGCCGAGGGCGATGTCGAGCCGCCTGGCCAGTTCCTTGTCCACCGACACCTGACCGGGTCCATCCAGCCAGCGTCCCGCGGTCAGGGCATTGTCTGGTGGCAAGGTGGCAGTAGTGGTGAAGTTAAGCTCGCGGTTGACGCCCTCCCGCCCCTCTTCATCGGTATCGCGTACCGATTCGCTGGCGATGCTGACCAATCGGCCCCGCACCATGGGGTAGAAGTCCGAGGTAGCGGCCCCCACCTGATGCAGATCGGCCAGGATCCCTTCCCGTTCCCCATCCGCGATATTGATCAGGAAGCGATTGGGCGCATCCGCCGGTAAGCGGGCCGAAAACTCGCCAAGCAGATCGACCCGCGCCGCCCACAACAGGCCAAATAGCATCAGTGCCAGCGCAAAACCCGCCAGCTGGAACAGACCTCTGCCCCGCTCACGAGAGAGGTGACCCAGCGCCAGACGCAGCGCGTGAGGCCCCTGTAACCGCCGACCGAGCCGGAGCAACAACGAGGCGATGATGGCCAGCAACCCCATCAACAAGCTCATGCCACCAATGAGCCCCAGCGCCAGGGTTGCATCGGCGGTAAAGCCCCACACCAGCGCAAACAGGCCGAGCAGACCGACAGGCAGCCCCAACCAGGGGGGAATACCCGCCTCCAGTTCGCGGCGCAATACCCGCAGTGGCGGTACTTTCAACAGGCGCATGAAGGGGATAAACGCGAGCAACAGGGTGATAAAGAGCGCCACCGCCACACCAAGGGCAAAAGGACGCCAGGAAGGAGAAGGCAGATCAGACGGCAACAGCCCTCCCAGCAACTGCAGAGTGAACCACTGCATGATGGTACCGGCCACCAGCCCAAGCAGCGAACCGATCAGGGTCAGTGACAGCAATAGCACGCTCATCAACTGCCACAACGTGGTGCGAGATGCCCCCAACGTCTTGAGCAGCGCCACCATGTTGGTCTGGCGCTCGGCAAAGTGGCGTACCGCTATGCCCATCGCCAGCGCCCCCAGCAGCACGCCGCACAGGGAAGCAAGCCGGAAGAAGCGCTCGGCATTAACCAGCGAGCGCCCTACCCGGGAGCCCTGATCATCGGGCTTGATCAGTTTCTGTCCTGCTTTGAGCTGCGGCCTGAGCCAGCGCTCATAATTAGCCACCTGCTCGCGCGAACCCTTCAACAAGTAGCGCCACTGCTGACGACTGCCTGGCAGCAGGGCGCCGGTTGCCTCTATGTCTGCACTGTGGATCAAAGCCCGCGGGGCCAGCAGGAACGGGCTGAAGCCCTGATCAGGCTCCTCGCCAAGCAGACCTGCCACCTTGAGCACCGTATTGCCCACCTCCAGCTCATCGCCCACCTTGGCAGCCAGCAGTTGCATCACCCGGGCGGAGAGCCAGATCTCGCCGGGGGCCGGAGCCCGCGCCGGGGTCAGCTCCAGCTTGCCATAAAAGGGAAAATCACTCGGTACGGCACGGATTGACGCTATCTGCAGGGCCTCGCCATGAAACAGCATGCTGTTGAAGCTGACCGTGGTCTGCACCGCCAGCCCCATTTTGTGTGCCTGCTGCAGCCAGCCATCCGGCACTGCCGCAGGAGTACGCAGCACCCGATCTGCCCCGATAAAATCGCGACCCGAGGCCTTGAGCCCGGCATCCAGCCGGTCGGCCACCAGCGCCACACTCAGTACGCAGGCCACACTCAGAGCCAGTGCCAGCACAAACCAGCGCAACTCGCCGCTTCCCCCTTCCCGGCGAAGCAGCCGCCATCCCAATCGCCACTGCATCATCCCTTGCATCTCCCGCCTGATCCGCAGCTCACCCCGTTACACCACATCATGGGCCACCTCGCGATCCAGTCTGCCCGCCGTCATGACCACTTGCCGCTGGCAACGCTCGGCCAGCTGATGATCATGGGTCACCACCACTAGCGTGGTACCGTGCTTGCGGTTGAGCTCAAACAGCAACTCGATCACCTTGTCACCGGTCTTGCTGTCAAGATTGCCGGTCGGTTCATCGGCCAACAGCAAGCTGGGGCGGGTCATGAAGGCGCGGGCGATGGCCACCCGCTGCTGCTCACCACCGGAGAGACGCGGTGGCAGATGATGCAGTCGTTCGCCAAGCCCTACCGATGCCAACAGTTCACGGGCTCTGGGCTCGCAGTCGCGCTCGCCGCGCAACTCGGCGGGAAGCATCACGTTCTCGAGCGCTGTCATGGTCGGGAGCAGCAGGAATGACTGGAAGACAAAGCCAATCTGCTCGGCGCGCAATCTGGCCCTCCCCTCCTCATCCAGCTTGCCGAGGGACTTGCCGAGGATCTCGATGGCACCAAGGCTCGGCAGATCGAGTCCGGCCAGTAATCCCAGCAGGGTAGACTTGCCAGAGCCGGAAGCGCCGACCAGCGCCACCGTCTCGCCACTATTGACTTGCAGATCGATCCCTTCAAGGATGGTGAGGCTTTCCTGGCCAAGGCTGACCGATTTGCCGAGGCCCTTGACGACAATAATGGGGGTTGAACTCATGCTCTATGTCCTTTGTCCCAATCCCTTGATGGCAACCCATAGCGGGAGTTGAATTGATGGTACGTATGCTGTTTGTCTTGTGGGTTGGCCTCGGCTGCTTGCTCTCATCCGCTCAGGCGCAAACCCTGCTGGTGCTCGGCGACAGCCTGAGTGCGGGCTATCAGATGCAAGAGAAGCAGAGCTGGCCAGCCCTGCTCGCACAAAAGTGGCAAAACGAAGGTGGTGAACACACCCTCATCAACGCCAGCGTCAGCGGCGAAACCACCCAAGGCGGACTGGCGCGCCTGCCAGCCCTGCTGGAGCAGCATCAGCCGGACTGGCTGCTGATCGAGCTGGGGGGCAATGATGGCCTGCGCGGCTTTGCCCCGACCATCACCCGCCAGAATCTGGCCAGCATGATTGCCCTCGCCAAAGAGAAGCAGGTTCACGTGGCCTTGACCCAGATCCAGCTACCCCGTAACTACGGAGCCCGCTACCTGCGCCAGTTCGAACAGATCTTCCCGGAGCTTGCCGAGGCCAACAAGCTGCCCCTGCTCCCCTTTTTCATGGATGATATTGCGCTGCGCCCTGAACTCATGATGAACGATGGCATTCACCCAACCCCGGCCGCTCAGCCGCAGATCTGTGACAAGGTGGCCCGTTTTATAGAGCCGCTGATGAGCCGCTAAAGCGTTGGCCATAACTGGCCTGAACCGACCTGCGCAGATAAACAAACATCCCGCCGAAGCGGGATGTTTTGTTATTGATTGCGCATAACCGGCTGGCAACCACTCAGCTCTCCAGCACCTGACGCAACCGTTCTTGTGCCACACCCACCAGCAGGTCGGGCTGGAACTTGGAGATAAAACGGTCACACCCTACCTTTTTGACCATGGCTTCGTTGAAGTTGCCACTGAGGGATGTATTGAGAGTGATGAAGAGATCGGCCATGCGCGGATCGCTGCGCACCTCGTGAGTCAGGCGGTAGCCATCCATCTCCGGCATCTCGGCATCAGTGATCATCAGCAGGATCTCGTTGGTGACCTTCTTGCCCGCATCACACCACCCTTTCAGCAGGGTCAGTGCCTGCAGACCATCCTGGCACTCGATGACCTCAAGTCCCAGCTGCCCCAGCGTCTCGCGCACCTGATTGCGGGCGGTGCTGGAGTCATCGACGATCAACACCTTGCGGCCACTCATCTCGGGCAGGATCTCCCGATCCAGCACCTCTTCGGAGATGCGAATGTCATAGGTGATGATCTCGGCCAGCACCTTCTCTACGTCGATGATCTCGACGATCTGATCGACTCCCTCTTCAGGAATGCGGGTGATGGCAGTGAGGTAGTTGGCGCGCCCGGCCGAGCGCGGCGGCGGCAGGATATCCTTCCAGGTCATGTTGACGATGTTGGCAACCTGCCCCACCAGAAAACCCTGAATGGTGCGGTTGTACTCGGTAATGATCAGGTTGGATTCACTGTCGATGGGCATCGGGCGCATGCCGATGGCGCCGCGCAAATTGATCACCGGGATCGAGGTGCCGCGAATATTGGCCACCCCGCTGATATTGTGATGGGAACCCGGCATTTTGCTAAGGTGCGGCAGCTTGACCACCTCCCGTACCTTGAAGACGTTGATAGCAAACATCTGGCGGGTGCCGAGACGGAACATCAACAACTCCAGGCGGTTTTCCCCTACCAGCTGGGTTCGTTGATCAACTGAATCCAATATGCTCGCCATATGCTGACATCCATCTGATTATTAATCGACTCTATTATAGAGGCAGCCTGCCAGGAAAGGCAGGCGCATTTTCAACCAGTTCTACCAACCAGACAAAAAAAGTGAGGCCGAAGCCCCACTTACATCATTGATTTGAAAATCAATAACTACATACGGATTTCCAGCTACCATCGCTTGCCTTGGGCTCGCTGTTGGTCCACCAGTTAGCCTGCCACACCACCTTGTTGTGGGTGATGCGATCGCCACCGTTGGCATGATCCCCTTGCGGCCAGGCCGGATAAGCCTTGTAGGCTGCCGGATTGATGTTCTGGCTACTGCAGGTCGCGCCACCCTCGCCACCACCCGAGCCCAGTACGGCCTCCGGCAGGGTCGGGAACTCGGCCTTGAGACCCACCGTCTGAGTGCCGCTGATGATGCGGATACCGCTCGGCACGCCAGCGGCTGGCAGATAGTAGGTCAGCGCCACGTCCACATCGGTGCCGGGTGTCCAGGCTTTCCAGCTCGGCAGCGTGAAGGCGACCTTGTGGAAGTCCTTCTCGTTGGCAATCCCGTCGGAGTTCTGGTTGCCACCGCTCTCCACCACTTTCAGCCCCATCCCGCTCTGGTCGGTGATGGTGTCGGAGGTAGAGGTGGGCACCAGAAACTCGATGCGGGTACCGCCCGCAATGGTCTGGGTCGAGTTATTGGTGAGCTTCAGGGTCGGGTTGATCGGGTAGTTGGAATCCCCCTCCTTGAAGCCCGAGAGGTTCACCGCGATGTCGAGCTGAGCCGCTGGCGCCGCCAGATCGTTCTGTTTGGTGTTGTACTTGGTCGCCTTGGCGAACTTGTCGTAGGCGAGCGTGGTCAGGGTATCCCCCATGCCGTACTCTTTTTTCACCGGATCGAAGGCGTAGTCACCCGCCATCTCCCAGAACATCACGCCACCCAGACCACGATTGACGATGTAGTCGAGCTTGTGACCCATGGACTCCTCATCCTCGGTGGAGAGGAACACTTTCTTCTCTTCGTTCCACAGCCAGGGCGCATGAGCCTTGTCGTCGTAGTAGCGGACATATTTGCCCTGCATCACGTGCGCCGGGTTGTTGGGATCCAGACCCCAGGCCTGGCCGTAGCTCGGCATGCCGGTGATCCCCAAATCGGCTGCGTGCTCCAGGTTCTTGGCATGCCACATGGGGACGGTGCCACCGCCGATCTCCTTGTCGTTCTTGTCCAGATCATGCCAGATGTTGTCGATGCCGACCGCCCCGTTGCCACACGGAATGGTGCTGCCACCGGTACCCGGCTGACAATCGCTCTGGCTCGGTAGCGCGGCCTTGCCACCCAGGCCGTGGGTGCCGCCGCTCACCCCTTGCCAACCGCGGGTATAGTAGGGCACACCTACGTTGATCTTGCCCGCCGCCAGCGCACCGCGGAAGTAGTGGGCAGACCAGGCCGCGTTGAGGTAACCGATACCGCCAAACTCTTTCTGGGTGTAGACCCCCCAGTGAGCCAGCTCACCGTCCACTTTGTTGTCAAACAGGGCCGCGTTGTGGCCGACAAAGTTGTTCCAGGCACCGTGGAAGTCGTAGCTCATCAGGTTGACATAATCGAGATACTGGGTGACCTGGAAGTTCTCCATACCGCGCAGTAGATAGGCCGAAGCCGGTGAGGCGATGGTCAGCATATATTTGCGGCCATCCTCGCTGCCCGCGGTGTCGAGCTTGCTGCGCAGGGTCTGCATCAACACCTTGTAGTTGGCAAACAGCTTGCTGCGGCACTGGTTGGAGAGCGGGAAGTCATTGGGGTTGCCCGCATCCTTCATGGAGGTGGGATATTCATAGTCGATATCGACCCCGTCAAAACCGTACTGACGGATAAAGTTCACTGCCGAGCCAGCAAAGGCGTTGATGCCGTCGGTGTTGACCGAACAGTCGCCCTTGGTAGTGGCGGTATAGAAGCCGCGGGTATCCGCCCAACCCCCGACCGAGATCAGGGTCTTAACGTCCGGATACTGCTTCTTGAACTTCGACAACAGGTTGAAATGGCCCTGGTAGGCGAACTCCGGATCCATCTCGGCTCCCGGCACGCCATCCCAGGTCATCTTGGTCGCCGAATCATCCACCTTGATGGTGTGGCTCTGCTCGTCCACCGCCGCAAAGGCGTAGTTAATGTGGGTGATCTTGCTCCACGGGATATCGCTCACCAGATAGGCGGGCAGACCGTTCTTGCCGGTGCGCCAGGAGGTGAAGTAACCGATAACCCGGCGGGCATGATCATCTCCCATGCACTCGTAGCCATCCGGGCGGTAGATCTGGCGGATATCGCAGGAGAGGTTGCCACCGGTGGGCGGCAGCGCGGCCTCCTCGACAGTGACGTTCACTGCTGCCGACTCGCCGCTCAGATTGGTCTTGTCGGTGGCAACCAGCTTGAGGGCGGCACTGCCCTTGGCATCGGGTGTCCAGTTGACCTGCCAGGGAGCGGCGTTGTCTTCCCCTACCTTCTTGCCATCGACAAACAGCTCGACTTTGGCCACATCGTTGTTGGCATCGGTGACGTTACCGCTCACCGCCACGCTGCGACCCAGCGTCACCTTGGCACCGCTGGCCGGGCTGCTGATGCTCACCTTGGGCGCCTCTGGCGCGACCACAGCGGCGACGTTGAAGCTCGAATCCGCTTCGCTCAGCACCTTGCCATCCTTATCCAGCGCCCGCGCTTTGAGAGCGTGCGCCCCCACGCCCGCGGCACGCCAGCTGGCACTCCAGGGCGAGGCGCTCGCCGTGGCAGCAAGCTTGCCGTCGATGAGGTATTCCACCCGGGCCAATGCCGTGACCGGTCCACTCAGGGTCACCGCCAGCGCTACGCTGGCACCTTCATTGAAGCTGGCACCGGCAGCCGGTGAGCTGACGGCCACGCCGAGCGCTGGTGGCGGCACTTCGCCACCATAGAGCTTCCAAGCGTCAGCCCAGACCACCCCGACCCCGGGTTCATAGTGATAAGGCGAAGCCCCGCACCAACCGGAGTAAGGAAATTCTTTGCATTGATAGAGGGCGCCAGCATTGCTGACAATGTCACCGGCTTTGTAGGCGGTACCGGCCTTGTAGGCGGGGTAGGCTGCCTGTGCCCAAGCGGGCGCAGCCGCAAGGGCGACCAGCATGGCAAGCCTGCCGGGTCTGAAGAGCTGTTGCATATTGTTATCTTCCTTGTTTTGTCTTGGCGTTGGTCACCAAGGCAAAGCACAAGCGCAACCTGCGTGATAGGTGCAGACAACTGGCAATGGACCTGCCACAAAAACAACCCTCACCCAGGGAAACCCCACTATCTCGCTCAAATAACGAGACCGGAAGCATTGCGCCCCGACATCACTATCGGTTTGCCCTTTACCTGGGTTCCGTTAGGAACGAATCCAGTATAGAAAAGTACCACCACCCCCTCAATCTTTATTCTCGAAGAGAATTATTAGCTGCACTCATTCAATCAATCATCCAAAAACGATTAAATTGATAAAATAATCAATTAATTCATAACGTTACCTTGATCATAAAAACATTAACAAAGACACAGGTGTATCCATTTAATGTGCGGTGGCTCACTGGTATGACATGTCTAACATGCAAAAATGCCACCCCCTTGAGCAAAGACTCAAGGCTACGGAATAACTGGCAAAATAATAAAAGGAATAATAATGAACGCTACGCGTAATCTGCTGTCGCTCGCTATTGGGCTGGCGCTGGCATCCCCCTCTGTATTCGCCTATGACTGCCCAACCGATCAAATCCTCCCCATACCTCAACTACGCGCCGACTACCAAGCCGGCAAAATTGCCAAGGCAGAGACCGTCAATCCCAAGGGATCCGGCTCTACCAGCACTGGCACTGAAATAGTCAAAGGGCAGGTCACGGCCATTGTGCAGAAGTTGACCAAGGGCATTTATCTGACCGATACCCAGGCTGGCAATACCCAAGAATCCGCCGGTATTTTTGTCTATCTGCCTGATGCCGAAAAAAAATTCCCTGACCTGAAACCGGGTTCAGAAGTGTGCTTTGAAGCCAAGATTCAGGATTTCTTCGGTGGCCTGCAGCTTAAGCTGGCAGACAATAACAACATTCAGGTTACTAATGGCAGCGAAGCTCCGGCTCCCGTCATGCTCAAAGTCAGAGATGGCGAATCACTGGCCGCAACGCTCAAGCGCCATGAAGGGATGCTGGTTGCGCTCGACAGTGCCAGCGATCTCAGGATCACCCGTACTTATGGTTTTGATTACGGCCCCAAGCGCAGCAATATGGTGCTCTCTCATAAAGAGCCACTGTTAAAACCGACCCAGTTACATGAAGCGAATAGCCCCGAGGCCATCGCGTTAAATGAAGCCAACCAAAATAATCAGCTGGTAATTGAAACCGATATCAAGGCCAAAGATGGTAAAATTGCCTGGTTCCCGGAGCTTAATGCAGACACCGGTTATCTGCGCGTTGGCGATCAGATCACCAAACTGCAAGGCGTAGTGGCCTTTAACCATGACAAATGGCGCTTAATCCTCTCTCCGGATGCCCTGCTGAAAATGGGTGATATCCAAGATAGCCAGGCCCCCCGCCAATCGGCACCCAAGCGGCCTGATGGTACCAAACTGCGTCTGGGTAGCTTTAACGTCCTGAACTACTTCAACAGCGGGGTCGGCGGCGATATCAACCCGACCTGTGGTGATGCATTTACCCCTAAATGCAACCGTGGAGCCCCCTCAGAATCAGAATTCGAGTTGCAAAGAACCAAGATCGTCAGCGCCATCGTCGATATGGATGCCGATCTGCTGGGGCTGATGGAGATTGAAAACAACGGTTACCAAGATGGTGCTGCGGTTAAAAATCTGGTGGATGAACTCAATAAAAGAGTCTCTGCTGACAAGCAGTACGCCTATGTTATTCCCGATAGCAAACTGCTCTATCAAGGCAAGTTCTTTGGCTCCGATGCCATTGGCCAGGCCATTATCTATCGCCCGGCCCTGCTGAGCCCACAAGGGGCCGCCGACATTATCCGCCTGCCCGTCCAGAAGAGTGGTGATGCTCGCGCAGCATCGCAGCGGGACTCGCTGGTGCAGACCTTTACAGTAAAAGGAGAAGCAGAACCGCTGACGCTGGTGGTCAACCACCTGAAATCCAAGGGCTCCGGCTGCCTGGAAAATGACAAGAGTGAACCGGCCGACCTGCAAGGCAAGTGCAACGAGTTCCGGGTCAGTGCCGCCAAAGCGCTGGGTGACGCGGTCACCAAATTGCCGGGGCAGGTGCTGCTGGTGGGCGACTTTAACTCCTACGCCAAAGAGGACCCAATTCGGGTGCTCACCGACTATGTTCCCAACCCGTCACACCCCATCAAAACTGGCCAGCAAACCTATCTGGGGGATACGCTCTACACCGACGGCCAACAGTTCAGCCAACCTGGCTATGGCCTGATCGATCTCAATGTCAAATTCAACGGCAAAGCGGCGATCTCCTACAGCTTCGAGGGAGAGCAGGGCACCCTGGACTATGCGCTGGCCAACAAGGCGATGGCCGAACGGGTACTCAAGGTCTCCGACTGGCATATCAACTCCTACGAGATGAAGCTGTTCGAGTACGGCAAGAAAAACTCAGGCGTATTTGAAAAGTCTGAAAATATGTTCCGTTCTTCCGATCATGACCCGGTCATTATCGATCTGAAAGCACAGAGCAACACCACGACGACCGATACCACTCAAACAGCTGAGACCCCAACCAAACCGCAGGTAGCAACCACCTCCGACAGCAATAGCAATGGCGGTGGTTCCCTGGGCTTCGGCCTGCTGGCTCTGCTGCCGCTGGCCTGGCGCCGTCGGCGCTAACCGGCAAACAGCTTGAACACCGCTCAAAGCCCGCGAATATCGCGGGCTTTTCTGTTTTGGCCATTTGATTTGCAAATGAAAGGCGGAAAAGTATGGGGAAACTAAATACCTGAGAAAACAAAAAGGCCACCGCAATGCGGTGGCCTTTTTACTTTCATTACGAAAGATGGTGGAGCTACGCGGGATCGAACCGCGGACCTCTTGCATGCCATGCAAGCGCTCTCCCAGCTGAGCTATAACCCCGATATGTGTGAGTGACGCTGAATCACTCTGAATTTGGTGGAGCTACGCGGGATCGAACCGCGGACCTCTTGCATGCCATGCAAGCGCTCTCCCAGCTGAGCTATAACCCCAAATTCGGCACTGAATGAATGGTTCTGGCGGCCATTCATCCTAAATAATGGTGGAGCTACGCGGGATCGAACCGCGGACCTCTTGCATGCCATGCAAGCGCTCTCCCAGCTGAGCTATAACCCCACAAAGGTCGGCTTGGGTGATACACACCGCACTGCCCTGGGTATTCAATACAACAATCAAGAATCTGGTGGAGCTACGCGGGATCGAACCGCGGACCTCTTGCATGCCATGCAAGCGCTCTCCCAGCTGAGCTATAACCCCTTTGATTCCAGATTGTTCGAGGAGAATTTGGTGGAGCTACGCGGGATCGAACCGCGGACCTCTTGCATGCCATGCAAGCGCTCTCCCAGCTGAGCTATAACCCCAACTCACCTCGGCGCTGACGAAGTTATCTCCGGCAACGGAGGCGCATGATAGGCATCACCCGCTTTGCTGTCAACCCTAAAATAACGACGATTGATGCGTTTAGTCAAAATTACAGCAGTTCGCTGTTTTTACCAGCAAAGAGCGCGCTATCTCTCTGTTTTATGTCACAAATCGGGTCAAATCCCGATACCGCACCAGCCACGAAGTGAACCCCTCCCGCATCCGGTCCTGCCACCCTCCTTTCTGCTGTTGCGGGCTCGCAAACGGATTCATTCCTCCCCCAACAGGAAACCTTTCCATAAAAAGCGTTGCATTTGAAAACCCTTTCCATGATTTTGGTAAATTTACAACACAAAAAGTTGATCTGGCTCACAGATGACCATAGGATCAAACCGTGACACAGGTCACACACCATAACCATAAATGACAGAGCGATGAGGTAAACCATGTTTGAGAATCTGGCAGTCCTGTTCCGCCTCAAGGGCGCAACCACCAAAGGCGGTATCGTTGAGAAAGATACCTATGCACCGGCTACCCGTGAATACTACTTCCGCTACGGCAAGTAAGACGTGAAAGTGTTTCACCATAAATAGTAATTAAATTACAAAACACACATCCTATCGCAGCGCCATTCAGGTGCTGTCCTGTCCCGGCCAGAGAGAGTCCTCGGCCAAACCTGAACTCCACCAAAGCAAAATGGGGCCCGCAGGCCCCATTTTTTCATTGCAGCGATTGGTCACGACAAACCGGATCAGAGCTTGATCCAGGCGTCACTCCATGCGGTGCCCTTGCCGGGCTCGTAGGCCCAGGCTGCGCCAGCACACCAGCCAGTGTAGGGGTGCGGTTTGCACTCGTAGCTGACGCCGCCATTGCTGACCCGCTCGCCTGCCTTGTAAGGCGTCCCCTCTTTATAAGCCGGGTAGTCGTCAGGTGGCGTCACGCCCCCCTCTTCCCCCTTGACCAGCAAAGCATGGCTGGCACTGCGGCTCAGGCTCCCTTCATCGGTCACCGTCAGCTTGATATCCAGCTTGGTATCGGTGGCGGGCTTGGGCAGAGTCAACTCCAGGGTGACCTGATCCAGTACCGGGGCGGAGGCGCCTGCCGGCAAAACCCAGGCATAAGTCAGCGGTTTGCCTTCCGGATCGCTGGAGTGCTGCGCGGAGAGGGTCACCTTGCTGCCGCCTTCGGCCTGCGCCGGACCGGTGATGCTGGCCACCGGTGGCTGGTTGGTACCCCCGCCATTATCTTCAATCACCACCTCGGGATAGAAGTGCTGGATGCAGCGCGTGTAGTCCCCCTCCTTGAAGGCGCTGAAGCGGGTCTGGTAACCCACCAGCTTGCACGCATAGCTCTTGCCGCCGTTGGGATTTTCAGCCACATAGCTCCAGTCCTGCTCCCAGTTGATGGGTAGGGCACCGGCACCTTTCTCATCAAAATACTTCATCCCCTTGCAACCAAGCACTTCATCAGCCGGTATCGGTACACCGAAGTAATTGGCAAACTCGCGATAGTAATTGATGCGATTCTGGGACTGCCCGTGTTCCACTTTGCCGCCACACTCTACCCCGCCATTGATGATCTGGGTGGTGGCCCCGAAACCGGGCACCAGACCGTTCTGCTTGTCATGGTCATTGGGCTGCCAGGTGCCGTCGATAACATGCAGCATGGAGGGCTTGGGCGGCTGCGGATAGGTGTAGAAGAACACCGCGCTGGCGAGGTTCAACCAGCTGTCCGCCACCAGTTCCGGCTTGTCGAGCAGGGTGCGCACCGTGCCAAACATCGCATCGGAGAAGGGGCCGTAGTTGTAGTTGTAAGAGAGCTGCTTGGCGCCACGACCGAAGTAGCTCTTGAACTCGCCATTATCGAAGGTGCCGCACGGCCACTGTTGACCCTGCCATACCGTGGGGTTGCACTCGGCGTTGTAGCCGCCACGCATAGTTTCATTCCAACCCATTTCCCGTACATGGACCAGCGCCTGCCGCCACTCGGCTTCCGGGCGCCAGCTCTCATGGCCGCCGGTCTCCTGAGCGAAGTGGGCAAACATGGTCGCCAGGGTCTTGCGGCAGATGGCATCGGCATCGCGACCATCGCTGTAGTCACTGCACAGGGCCGGAAACTTGGCAACTGCCTGCAGCAGACCACGATAGCTGTACTCGGGGGCACGCAGGGGGAAGAGGTAGTTGAACTGGCTCTCGCTGAGCAGGCTCTCCACCAGTTTGACGTTGTCCGGGTTATCGGCACGGCCCGGTTGCACTGCTTCTACCACCAGATTGTCACGGGTAGCGATAGAGGCCTTCACAACCGCCATGGCAGGGAAGTCGGTCAGCGCTTTCTCTTTGGCAGCCAGCTCGGCCTGGCTCATATAGACCGGGGTGGTACCGCCATCCGGCGGCGTCGGGGTCGGTGGGGTTGGCTTGTCACCACCGTTACCATTGTCCGGCGGGGTCACCTCCCCTTCGCCGATCAATTTCCACGGGGTATCCCACTCATTGGCAACCGTGGTGCCGGGGGTCTGGCCCGGGTTGACCCACCACTTGGCCTCAAACAGCTGGCCGTTGTAGTTGACCTGGCTACCGCCCGGATAGGATTTGTTGATGTCGTATGCCTCGGCGGCCCACAGGTGGCCGCTCAGCATCAGGCCGGCAAGCAGAAGGGTGATGCGATTTTTTTTCATTATTGTTGCTCTCTGACTAAGGTTTTCAACAGAAAAGGTTGGGGTCTCATAAGACCCCGCAACCATCATAGTGATCTCGGCTTAACGGCAGCTGGCCGCACCGACATCCAGCCAGACATCGTGCTTGCCCGGCTCGTTGCCCTGGGTCCACCACTTGGCCTTCCACTGACGACCGTTGTGGTTGGTCAGATCCCCGCCGTTGTAAGCAACGGTGGCGTTCCAGCCCAGCTCAACCTGACTCAGCAGTGTCCACTGATCGGCACCGCGGCTCGGCTCATTGCCCTGAGTCCAATACTTGGCACGCCACACCAGCTGGTTGTGGCTCACCTTGTCACCGCCGTTGTAGACCTTGCCAGCCTGCCATGCGGGGACGTTGGCCGCTTCCGGGTCGGTGGTGTTGCAAGACCCCCCCTCACCACCTTCATTAACCGGGGTGACGGTAAGACGGGTTGCCGCGTTGGCGTCGAGGGAACCATCAGATACGGTCACAGAGAGGTCATAACCGGTCTCGACATCGACTGCCGGGCCGGTAACCACCAGGGTGGCACTGTTCTGGCCGGTGGTCGTGATGCCAGCTGGCACTTGCCATTGGTAGATCAGCTCGTCGCCATTGGGGTCGGATGCCTTGGCGGTGATGCTCACCTGCTTGCCCTCTTCCACCTTGACGCTGGCGGGCAGAGTCACCACCGGAGGCAGATTGGGTTGCGGCGCCTTGTTGGTTACCACCACCTGATCCTTGGCACTCAACTGATGGTCATCGGTGACAGTCAGCTCGAACAGCAACGCAGTATCGGCGCTCACTGCGTTCACATCGACCCGCACCTTGGCCTGCGAGGTATCGCCCAGCACGGCCTGCGGCCCGGAGAGCTGCTTCCAGCTGTAGGTCAGGGTGCCTTTCTCCGGATCGTGGGAGGCGGAACCATCCAGCATCAGCGTGGCCGGACCGGTCACGGTCACATCGCTGCCAGCATTGGCTACTGGCGGCTTATTGGTGGGCGGGGTGACCCCTTCCCCGTGGCCGAGACCTTCATGCATGGCATTGAGGATGTCGCCGTTGTCGGCATCGATCTCCCAGGAGAAGAGACCACCCAGCTTGTTGGCCAGCACATATTGGCCTCTCGCCTTGACCGAACGCTCATTGTCATAGGTGATCAGCTCGCCGGTAGAGGGCTTGAACAGGGTGGCCGCTTCGGCAGTCTCGTCGTAGTTGTACTCCCAGCCCGCCCCCATCCGGTTGTTGACGATGTCGCGGTAATCGACCACGCCATCTTCCCAAGTCCCCTTGATCTTGCCAGCCGCGGTACCGGTGAAGGGATCATTGCCCTGATAACCGCTGACCCCTTGCCAGCCACGGCCATACATGGCCGCACCGAGCACCAGCTTCTCGGCGTCAACGCCCTGAGCCAGCAGTTGCCGCACAGAGGAATCGGTGTTGTAGCGTTTGTTGGCCGAGCCATTGGTCGCTTCATACAGGTTGGCCTGATGGCCCAGCTGGGTATTGCTCCAGGCGCCGTTGTAGTCGTAACTCATGACGAAGAGGTGGTCCATGTACTGCTGGGCAGCCTTGTAATCCACATCCTCAATCTTGTCGTAACCGGCACCGATGGCAGAGGTGAGCTGATAGGTGCGGCCGGTCTCGGCGGCCAGCTCGTCGAGCATGGCGCGCAGATCCTTCATGATCAGCACATAGGTTTCACCATCCTTGGTCTTGTCACCCAGATTGGGGTTGGCACCCTGTCCACCCGGATACTCCCAGTCGATGTCCACGCCGTCGAAGAATTTCCAGGTCTGCAGAAACTCTTTGACCGAGGCGACGAACACGTCACGCTTGGCTTTGTCATGCATAAAATAGAAGGGGTCGGAGAGGGTCCAGCCACCGATGGAGGGGAGGATCTTCAGGTCCGGATAGGCCTGCTTGAGAGCCATCAGGTTACCGAAGTTGCCCTTGTAGGGCTCATCCCAAGACCCCAAAGCACCTTGGGCCATCTGCACTGCCGCATAGGGATCATGGATGGCGACCTTGAAATCTTCCCGCCCCTCACAGGCTCGCTGCAAGGCACGGAAGCTGTTGCCGTTTTCGATCTCTTTGAGGCCATCGTTGAGGCCATCACCACCACAAATCGGGGTGAAACCATAGAGGATATGGGTCAGGTTCTGGGCCGGGATCTTGTCCACGGTAAACTTGCGACCGTAAACACCCCACTCCACATAGTAGGTGCCAACCACCTTGCCGGATTTGTTGGCGTAAGGCTTGTTGTTCTCTTGCAAGACTGGCTTGAGGGGCGCGAGGTGGCTGCCATCGGTATCGGCGACCACTATCTCCTTCTTGTCGGAGAGGGTACAGCCATCGGCATTGCAGAGGGCCACCTGCATCTGATAACGGCCGCCCTTGTGGACTTTGAACGTCGCGGAGCCCGTAGCCGAAGAGGGACCAGACCACACCTCCTTGCCATCCAGCAGCACCTTGGCACTCTGGCCGATATCGCCGCTCCAGATGTTCCAGCTGACGGAGACATCGGCACCATCCTTTATCTTGACCAGCTTGTTGTAGGAGGTTGCCGCGGGATCCACTTCGACAATGGCGAACTTGGTCGGACCCCAGGCGATGGCGGGCTTGCCGGGTGCTGCAGCATAGGCAGCCGATGACGTGAACAGGCTACTGACCACCATGGCCAGCAACGCCGGTTTTGGACTTAGCATATTGCTTTCCTTTTCGTTATGGCGAAACGAAAGGGCGACGCAACACGACAGCTAACACCAAAACGGCCACCTCTTGGCGAAGGCAGCCCGTATAACGCTGTGGTGGCCCCGCTATCCTAGGTCAACATCCCCCTTAGATCGGAAGCTTTGCGTCCCGACTTTTCAATCGGTTTGCCCTTGTCACAATTTTCTTCTTGGTGATAAATAATCACCGATTAACTGTAGGGGAATACAACAGGCCAAGCAAATCCGACCATTGCCAGCGCCCCTGTAAAAAATCGCCGAGTCTGTTTTATTTTTGTGAACTAACTCTTTAAAAACATATAGCTGTGCTCATTACTGTGTTTACACTCAGTTAAGATACGACACGAACACACCACCACATGCAAAATAAACAGTTAAAAATCAATAACTAACAACAATCAGCAAGCGGCGTGATAGTGCAGCCGACATGCATGGCTAGTCACTTTTTCACTCGCATTGGGTTACCCGCACAACCGGTGCTTCCTCCGACCGCCCCATCCAGATACGACAAAAATGTTCGTCTGACCCACTCCGGGCAGAGTGGCGGGTGGACGGTGACTGATCCATATCGGATGTCGGCAACCGCTGATTGACAAGGCGCGCCCTGACAGCTGCACACAAAAAAGGGGCATGCCAGGCATGCCCCGTGACACATTGCTGATTACTTACAACTGGCGGCCCCTACATCCTGCCAAACCTCGTGTTTGCCAGGCTCGTTGCCCTTGGTCCAGTACTTGGCTTTCCACTGGCGACCGTTATAGGTGGTGAGATCACCCCCGTTGTAAGCCACATTGGCATCCCAACCCAGTTGCACCTTGCTCACCAGCGTCCACTGGTCGGCGGTACGGCTCGGTTCGTTGCCCTGAGTCCAGTACTTGGCCTGCCACACCAGCTGGTTGTGGCTCACCTTGTCGCCGCCGTTGTAGACCTTGCCACTCTGCCAGGCAGGCCAGTTGGCGGCATCCGGATCGGTGGCCGAGCAACCGCCCCCTCCGCTGACCGGCTTGACCGTCAGACGGGTGGCGGCACTGGCATCCAGCGCGCCATCGGAGACGACAAGGCTCAGGTCATAGACGGTATCGCCGGTGACATTCGGGCCAGTGACCACCAGGGTCGCACTGTTCTGGCCGGTTGCGGTGAGGCCAGCCGGTACCGTCCACTGGTAAGTGAGCGGATCGCCGTTGGGATCGGAGGCGGTCGCCTTGAGCGACACCAGCTTGCCCGACTCCACAGAGGCCGTGGCAGGCAGACTCACCAGCGGCGGCAAATTGGGCTGCGGCGCCTTGTTGGTCACCACCACTTGATCCTTGGCACTCAGTTGGTGATCGTCAGTCACAGTCAGCTCGAACACCAGATTGATGTCCGCCGTCACCCCATTGAGCACCACCCGGGCCTTGGCCTGAGTGGCATCAAGCAGCGTCGCCTGCGGGCCGGAAACCTGTTTCCAGCTATAGGTGAGAGCACTATTTTCCGGGTCGTGGGAAGCCGAGCCATCCAGCACCACCTCGGCCGGGCCAGTCACCTTGAGATCGCTGCCCGCATTGGCCAGCGGCGGCTTGTTGGCTGGCGGAGTCGTTCCTTCACCGTGGCCCAGCCCCTCGTGCATGGCGTTGAGGATGTCACCGTTGTCAGCATCGATCTCCCAGGAGAAGAGGCCACCCAGCTTGTTGGCCAGCACATACTGCCCCTTGGCCTTGACCGAACGATCGTTGTCATAGGTGATGAGATCGCCAGTGCCCGCCTTGAACAGATAGGGAACCTCGGCCACCTCGTCATAACTCTGTTCCCAACCCGCCCCCATCCGGTTGTTGACGATGTCGCGGTAATCGACCACGCCATCCTCCCAAGTCCCTTTCACCTTGCCAGTCGCCTTGCCGGTAAAGGGGTTGTTGCCCTGATAGCCGCTCACCCCGGTCCAGCCACGGCCATACATGGCTGCACCAACCACCAGCTTGCCGGGATCAACCCCCTGCGCCAGCATCAGGTTGACCGCCTTGTCGGTGGTGTACTTAGTGTTGGGATCCCAGCTCGCCGCGTAGAGGTTGCTCTGGTGCCCCAGCTCGGTGTTGCTCCAGGCACCGTTGTAGTCGTAGGTCATCATGAAGATGTGGCTCATGTACTGCTGGGCCGCGCGGTAATCCACATCTTCGATCTTGTCGTAACCGGCACCGATGGCGGAGGTGAGCTCATACTTGCGGCCGGTCTGCGACTCCAGCTCGTCAAGCATGGCGCGCAGCTCTTTCATCAGGACCACATAAGTGGCGCCATCGCTCGGGCTGCCCAGTTTCGGGTTGGCGCCCTGTCCGCCCGGATACTCCCAGTCGATATCCACGCCATCGAAGAATTTCCAGGTCTGCAGGAACTCTTTGACCGAGGCGACGAAGGTGTCGCGCTTGCTCTGGTCGCCGAGGAAGTAGAAGGGATCGGAGAGGGTCCAACCGCCGACGGAGGGGAGGATCTTGAGGTCAGGGTACGCCTGCTTGAGCGCCATCAGGGCGCCGAAGTTGCCCTTGTAGGGCTCGTCATAGGCAGTCAAACCGCTTTGTGGCATCTGGACGGCCGCCCAGGGATCGTGGATCGCCACCTTGAAGTCGGCCCGACCGGCACAGGCACGCTGCAGCGCCTGGAAACTGTTGCCGTTCTCAATCTCCTTGAGGCTGTCATTGATGCCATCCCCGCCACAGATGGGAGTAAAGCCGTAGAGAATGTGAGTCAGGTTTTGGGCCGGGATCTTGTCCACGGTGAACTTGCGGCCATAGACGCCCCACTCTACGTAGTAGGTGCCGACCACCTTGCCGGACTTGTTGGCGTAAGGCTTGTTGTTCTCTTGCAGCACTGGCTTGAGCGGCTTGAGATGGCTGCCGTCGGTATCAGCGACCACTATCTCTTTCTGGTCGGAGAGGGTGCAGCCGTCAGCATTGCAGAGGGCCACCTGCATCTGGTAACGGCCCCCCTTTTTGACCTTGAATTTGGCGGTGCCCGCGGCGGCAGAGGGGCCTGACCATACCTCCTAGCCATCGAGCAACACCTTGGCGCTCTGGCCGACGTCGCCACTCCAGAGGTTCCAGCTCACCTCCACATCGGCGGCATCCTTCACCTTGACCAGATTGTTATAAGCGGTGGCGGCCATATCGACCTCCACAACGGCGAACTTGGTGGGGCCAGACGCAATGGCAGGCTTGCCGGGTGGGGCAGCATAAACAGAGGTGGTACAACATAGACCGACCGCAAGGGCCAGCATGGTTGGCTTTGGACTTAGCATTGTTATAGTTCCCTATTTCGTTATGTTGGCAACGAAAAGGGCTACGCCCTGACAGGTAACGCAGACAGCAGTGCGGCCTCTTGGCAAAGGTGCACAACAACCTGTGGTGGCCCCGCTATCTCAAGTACGGCTCATCCCTGGACCGGAAGCTTTGCGTCCCGACCTCGCGATCGGTTTGCCCTTCGGTTACTTCATTTGCGATGAAAATAATCGCATTCCGACTATAGAGTGAGCCGATCCTGCCCGCTACTGTCGGCATTTACCGACAGCGGGGAAGCAGAACGGCAATCTGTCGCTATTGCACTGAAAAGTGAGGGGATAATCGCCAATATATACGCATGGATGGGGCGCCATCATGGCGATGGCCGCCGCTACATTTACCCGGTTTTGTGAGCTTGTTCACAGCAAACGGCCTTGGTCGCCGTTATCGCAATAGCAGACTGTTCATCAGCGCCCGTAGCTTGAGCGGTTTGACCGGCTTGCTGATGTAGCCATAACCCTGCTCGCGGATCTGCGCCTGCAGATCGCTTTTGCGATCGGCGCTGATGATGATGCCCCCCATCTCGTCGCCACACACCTGCCGCAGCGCAGCCAGCAGATCCAGCCCGGTTTTGCCATCGTCGAGGTGATAGTCAGAGAGCACCAGCCGCGGCACGAATCCCTCCGCCAGCAGCGTCTCGGCTTCCGCCAGATCGCTGGCGCAGCGCACCTCGCAGCCCCAACGGCCAAGCAGGGTGCTCATGGCGGTCAGAATGTCCCGCTCATTATCGATGCAGAGCACGGTCACCCCCTCCAGCTGGCTGTCGCGAACCACCGGTGCGACCAGCGGATGAGGCACAACCGGGCGGGTTGCCAGATTGAGGGTCACCGCAAAGACCGACCCCTTGCCCGGCCAGCTGCGCAGAGTGAGCTGATGGCCCAGCACCTGCGAGATGCCGCGAGCGATGGCCAGCCCCAGCCCCAACCCTTGCTCCTTGGCGGTACGGGAGTGATCGAGACGGGAGAACTCGTCGAAGATCGCCTCCTGCTTGTCGGCCGGGATGCCGGGACCATTGTCCCACACCTCGATGCGGATCTTCCCCCCGCCCCGACGGCAACCGAGCAACACCCGACCGCCCGGGTTATAGCGAAACGCATTGGTCAGGAAGTTCTGCAACACCCGACGCAGCAGGCGCACATCGCTGTGCACCGCCAGCTTGCTCTCCACCACCGAGAAGTGGATCCCCCCCGCCTGCGCCAGCACGCCAAACTCCGCCTTGAGATTGTCGAACAGATCGCCCAGGGCGAAGTCGAGCTTCTTGGCCTTGAACTTGCCTGCTTCGAGCCGCGAGATATCGAGCAGATCGGTGATGAGATCCTCGGTCGCCCCCAGCGCATCGTCGATATGGCGGGCGATGCGTGCCTGCTCTGATTTTTGTACCACGTCCTGTTCCCCGCTCTGCGTCAGCATCTCCAGCAGGGAGGAGGTAAACAACTTGGCGGCATTGAGCGGCTGGGTCAGATCGTGACTGACCGCCGCCAGAAACCGGCTCTTGGAGTGATTGGCCCGCTCCACCTGCTGGTTGACCAGCAGCAGCTGGCGGTTGAGTTCGGAGAGCTCACGAGTCCGCTCGGCCACCCGCGCCTCCAGATGTTCGTTGGCTTCGCGCAATACCCTTTCCGCATCGCGAAACGGGGTGATGTCGGTAAAGGTCATGACGAAGCCACCGGCAGGCATGGGGTTGCCCTGCATCTCGATCACCCGGCCATCGGGGCGCTCCCGCGCCGAGATATGGGCACTGCCGCGCTTCATAAAGGCGACCCGGCGCGCCACATGCTCCTCGATATCGCCGGGGCCGCAGAGTCCCTGCAGGGCGTTGTAGCGGATGATCTCCTCGATGGGGCGTCCCGCCTGGATAAGCCCGGGCGGATAGTGGAACAGCTCGATGTAGCGCCGATTCCACGCCACCAGCTTGAGCTCCCGATCCACCACCGAAATCCCCTGTCCGATATGCTCGATGGCCCCCTGCAGCAGGCCGCGGTTGAAACGAAACACGTCGGAGGCCTCGTCCACTATGGTGGCGATCTCTTCGAGCTGCATGTTGCGCCCCTGCAGGGCAGAGGCGAGCACCAGCCGTGCCGACGAGGTGCCAAACACCCCGGCCAGCAGCCGCTCGGTGTGGGCGATCAGCTCGGCTGACGCCTGCATCTGCGGCGCCAACGTGCCACCCCGCTCACCGGCAAAACGGCCAAAGGCGCGCTTGACCCGGCTCGACCCGACAAAGCGGGCCGCCAGCATCTCCAGCTCCTTCACCGACACCCGCGCCTGATAGAGCGCAGCGGTATCGCGGCTCGGCTTGCCAACAAAGTTGGCCGCCTGCAGCCGTTCGCTCACCGCCGGACGGGAGAGCAGCGAACCCACCACATAGCCAAGCAGGTTGAAGACCAGACTCAGCAAGATGCACCAGGCACCGAGGCTCAGATCGCGAAAGGCGGGCCAGTCGGGTGGCGCCAGCAACGCGGCCAGTGGCGAGCCCGCCAGCAGGCCGCTCTCCGCCAACAGGGTGACAAACCAGAGGCTCACCCCGAGGGCCAGACCGAGATAGACCCCTTTGCGATTGCCGTGCCGCCAGTAGAGGCCGAGCAACAGGGCGGGGGCAAACTGGGCCACCGCGCCAAAGGAGAGATAACCGATACGCGACAGACTGGTGAGATCGCCGAGCCAGAGATAGAGCAACCAGGCGGCCAGCAGGATCAGCAGGATGGCGCCCCGACGCACCTGCAACAGCAGCCGCACCAACCGCTCGTCACGCCCCTGCTGCCAGAAGCGGCGCAGCAGCACCGGCAGCACCAGATCGTTGCTCACCATGATGGCCAGCGCGATGGTACAGACGATCACCATGCCGGTGGCCGCCGAAGTACCGCCGAGAAAAGCGAGCATCGCCATGCCGTCGAACCCGAGAGTCATCGGCAAGCTGATCACATAGGTATCGGAGGCCATCTCCGCCCCCACCCACTGTTTGCCCGCCAGCGCCAGCGGCCAGATAAAGAGCCCCATCACGAACAGATAGAGCGGGAAGATCCAGCGCGCCCAGTGGAGATCCTGCCCCTGATTGTTCTCCACCACAGTCACATGAAACTGGCGCGGCAGACAGATAACGGCACACATCGCCAATACCGTATAGATGGCAAGTTCCAGCAGGTTGCCGGGGGTCACCGCCACCACTTGCACAAAGAAGTCGTGGGTCACCTGATCGTTGACCGGACCGGGTTGACTGACAATGAGCCAGAGGGCAAAGCCCCCCACCGCGATAAAGGCCAGCAGCTTCACCACCGACTCGAAGGCGATGGCTACCACCATCCCCCGGTGGTGCTCGGTGGCATCGAGATGGCGGGTGCCAAACAGGATGCTGAACAGCGCCAGCAGCAGGGTCACGCCCAGTGCCAACTCGGCAGTGTTACCGGGAAATACACCGGTCGCACCGCCCCCCCCGCTGTTGCTGATCAACAGATCCAGCCCAGTGACGATGGCTTTAAGCTGCAACACCAGATAGGGGAGGATCCCCATGATGGCGATGAGAGAAATCACCATGGCAAGGCGCTGGGACTTGCCGTAACGGGCAGCGATAAAGTCGGCGATGGAGGTGATGTGCTCGCGCTTGGCCACCAGAATGAGGCGCGCCAGCAGCCGCCAGCCAAACAGAAAGACCAGCATGGGGCCAAGATAGATGGGCACCGGCGACCAGGGGGATTCACTCGCCTGGCCGACGGTGCCAAAGAAGGTCCAGGAGGTGCAGTAGACCGCCAGCGACAGGCTATAGAGCAGCGGTTGCCCCTTGAGACGACGCCGTTTCTGCTGGTCAGCCACATATGCGATCAGAAACAGCAGCCCCAGATAGGTGAGTGACAATCCGATCAGCAGCCATCCCTGGTGCATCGATAACTCCTTGTCCATGTTGAGTTTTTGTATACAACCTCGCCAGTCTAGAGAGGTGGCAGCCAAAAGTCATCCCCTTCGGACTGATTGAAATTATCGTTTTTCAATAATTTTTGCCTTGACTGTATATCGTAAAACAATAAATATTGCCGATATGAATATTGATAAACGATAAACTTTACCTTTCAGGCAAAAACCATCACGGCGAGGAATGAGATGATATCCAACAAACTCGAACGCTCGAGCATGCTGCTCGAATGGCTGTTACTGCTGGCACTGCTGGCCACCCCTCTGATCACCTTGCTGGAGGTCTGGACACCCCTTGGCAGCGGCGATCTGCTGCAGGAGAAGCTCAACATCATAATGAGCCGACCCGGCACTGACCCCGCAGACTATCCTCTGCACTTCTCCACCCGACTGCTCGCCACACTTGTGCAATTGTTACCTGACGTGGTCTTCATGATGATGCTCTGGCAATTGCGCCAACTGTTTCGCGGCTACCGCGCAGGCCAACTCTTCACCTTCGAACAGATCCGCCGCTACCGGCAGATAGGCCTGCTGCTCTGTGCGACCTTCGTGGTCGAGCTGATCCATCCCCCTTTGCTGGATACGGTACTCACCATGAGAGGTCCCGAAGTACTTGGCACCATCTCTCTCAGCTCATCCGATTTCCGGGTTATGCTGGCCGGGCTCATCGTGCTGGCGCTGGCACTGGTGATGCGCGAGGCCAAACAGTTGGCCGATGACCAAGCTCTGACGGTGTGAGGATCCCATGCCTATCATTATCCGGCTCGATGCCCTGCTCGCAGAACGCAAAATGACCTCCCGCGAACTGGCCCAACGCATCGGCATCACGGAAGCCAACCTCTCGATCCTCAAGAAAGGCCACGCCAAAGCGGTCCGCTTTTCTACTCTGGAGGCGATCTGCAGTGAACTGCAGTGCCAACCGGGCGACCTGCTGGGCTACGAGCAGGATGCCTGACCCCACAGACCCTGATATCTCAGTAACAAAAAGGGAGTGCCGTGGCACTCCCTTTGCTCGCTTGCCTCACTAGGCGGAAGCTGATGTTTCCGCTGGCGGGGTAACAGGTAGCAGCCGCAAGAAGAAGACCGGCAGCACCACCAGCACCATCAGGAAGAAGATACCGCCGCCAAGTGGCTCGAACAGCACGCCACAGATTGCCATCAGCACAGCCACCACCATGCCCACCCCCAGCGCCGCATAGAGGGATTGGGTTGGAATAATCTGCTCGGCTGGCAGCTGGCGGGTCATGAAACGGATGGCACCAAGATGACTCATGCAATAAGTGACCGCGTGCAGCATCTGTCCCAGCACCAGGATCCAGAGTTCGGTCGATGCGCCCAGCAGGATCCAGCGCACCACACACCCCACCGCCCCCGCAATAAAGAGTCTTTGGGCGGTGAATCCCTGCAAGAACCGCTTGTCGGCGGCAAACATGCAGATCTCCGCCACCACCCCCAGTGCCCAGAGATAGCCGATGATGGTGCCGCTGTACCCTTGTGCTTTCCAGTAGATAGCGCTGAAACCGTAATAGGCTGCGTGACTGCCCTGCAGCATAGCGGTCAGGAGCAGAAAACGGCGTACCGCAGGGCTGCGCAACGTTTCGAGCAAAGAGGCCTGGGGACGCTCCCCTTTCACGTCTTGCGGCGCAGGGTGGAGTGGCAAACAGCTGAGCAGCAACATCAACACCAATCCGGCCACCATGGTATGGAGGATCCACTCTGTACCAAAGTTGCCTATCAGTGCCCCCACCAGGGTCGAGGCCACAATAAAGGCAAAAGAGCCAAACAGGCGCACCCTGCCATAGTCGATGTGCGCCTGTATGACCATGCGGGTTGCCAGCGCCTCCCCCATCGGCATCAGCGTCGGATAGATAAAGTTGGTCAGCAGGGTGAGCCCGACCAGCCACCAGATATTGTGGCTGAAGTAAAAACCGAGAAACGAGATCAGACTGAGCAGCGAGAGCAGGCGCGTCACCGGCAGCAGTTGCGCGGCCCCCTTGAGACGCCCCATCACCAGCAGGTTGCCGACAAAGCGGATCGCCATGCCCGCCCCCAGGATCAAACCGATCAGCTCGGCACTGACCCCGACCCCCTCCAGCCAGAGCGACCAGAACGGCAGATAGGCGCCATAGACGAAATAGAAGGCACTGAAAAAGAGCGCTAACCAGTAGAATGCAGGCATAGATCCTCTGTGACAGGATGAAAGGGGCGGGATCATACCTCATCCATCAGACAGTTCCCGATGGAAACCTCACAAAAACCGCAGGAAAAATTTCAATAAAATTGAACTATTACCGCAGGAGCAGGGTCTACTTGGATAACACCTCCTCCTGGTTAGTGTTGCAATCCTTCCACCCGCCACTGGCGGGTTTCTTTTTTGGCGGCCATTTTGGCGGCCATGCCCACTGCAGCCCCATGACGGTACCGACCATTGGCTCGGAGGTCGCTATCTACCCCCTCACCAGCCAGGCACCAGAGCAGCAAACCCAAAACCGTTTCACCAGCGCAACAACAACCATCATCACTGTTTCACTGATGCAAAAATTTCGGTACTTGCGCCGCAGCGAATACCCGCCGCCTTGCGGGGCCAGCAGATGATAAAAAGCCCGCACCAAAGGGTGCGGGCTCTGTGCTGCGCGAGACAGTGCAGAGCGGGATAGTCCCGCTCAGGCATCGTGTGTCGTCTCTCGTTAGAATACGTACTTGACGCGGGCGCTGAGGTTGCGGCCCGGTTCGGTCATCAGGCTGTTATCGGAACCGGCATCACGGCCAGCGATGCGTTCGTAACGGGTGTACTCCTTGTCAAACAGGTTGAAGAGGCCGACGTTGAGCTGCAGATCCTGCATCGGGTTGAACTGGGCATACATGTCCACCACGCCCCAACCGGCCGCCTTCGCATACTCGTTGCCCTTGGCATCCTTGCGTACTTTTTCCATGTCGTCGGCAAAGCGCAGCGCCGTGTTGAAGTTCCACTTATCCTGCTCCAGCCGCACGCCGACGGTGCCGTTGAGCGGGCTCAGGCTGTTGATGTAGTTGCCATCACCATCCTTGCCATCGATATAGGCGATGTTGCCCCAGACGTTAACCAGATCGGTCAGCCAGTAATCCGCTTTCGCTTCGACCCCCTTGGTGGTCGCTTTGCTCAGGTTCTGATACTGGTAGACGGCGGTGCGCCCCTCTTTACCCACTTCGACCATCTCGATGAAGTCATCGAACTTGTTGTAGAAACTGGCCACCTCGTAGCTGAAGCCACTGTGACTACCGCGCACCCCGAGATCGATCCCGTCGCTGCTCTCCGGGTTGAGGTTCGGGTTCGGCTCGATGCGATAGCCATACGCCTGATGGTTCAGGGTGGAGAAGGCGCTGTCATACATGGGGGCCTTGAAGCCGTGGCTGTACTGGGCAAACAGGTTGGCCGCCTCGTGCGCCTTGAATACCAGCCCCAGCTTGGGCGAGATCTCCCCTTCGGAGAACTGGTGCAACTGGTCGCCGGTGTAGGCGGGATCGTTGTCCGGCGTCATCCGGTAGTAGTCGTAGCGGGCGCCCGGCGTCAGCACCCAGCGCTCGCCAAACTTCATCTCGTCGAAGGCCCACAGAGCGCCACGTTCGCTGGTGGTGGCAGGGAAACTCAGCTCGTTGTAGCCGACAAAATCGTTCGGTTTGGTCGGTCCCTTGTAGCGGGAACGTTCGTTGTCGGTGTGCTCATACTCGGCCCCCCAGGCCAGACGATGGTTGGCCACCGCCTTGTGGAACTGCAGCTGGGCGCCGAGGTTCTTCTGATCGAACACGTTGTGATCCAGCGAGTTTTTGGTCACATAGGGGTTGCCCGGCATCACCGGATATTTGGATGAGGCGTACTGATCCAGCGTCTGCTTGGTACGTCCGAAGTAGACCTTAGTATCCATCCGGTCGGCCCAGCCACGATTGAGCCCGATGCCGTGATCCAGTACCAGCGACAGGTTGTCGGTCTGCTTGTCAGTGACAGGCTGTTCGAAAACCTGCGCCATCCTGCTACCGACCCGGTTCAACTTGATCGCGTCCGGCTCTTCGCCATCGGTCAGGTAGTCGACGGTCAGTTTGAGGAACTGCTCATCGGAGAGATTCCACTTGCTCTTGAGCAGCAGGGCGTGAGTGCCGATATCGAAGTCGTTCTTGGTTGCATCGTAGTTCTGGGTAACGCCGCCATCGCGCCAGGTGTAGCGCAACAGGTTCTCGACCTCGCCGGTACGCAGGGCACCGGTAAAGCCAGCCATCTTCTGGTGGCTGCTGGAGGCGTAACCGCTGGTCACATCCAGATAGCTATCCTTGCCCTTGAGGAAGTCGCTGGCATCCTTGGTGGTGATAGCGATAACGCCCCCCAGGGCATCGGAGCCATAAGCCGCAGAGGCTGGCCCCTTGGCCACTTCCACCTGCTTGATCATGTCGGTATCGAAATAACTCTGACCCACCCCGCCCTTGCTGTAGGCATCGTTCTGGCGCACCCCGTCACGCACCACCTTGACCCGGTTCTCACCCATACCGCGGATGATGAAGGTCTGGGCATCTCCCTGCCCCCCCAGCACGGCGACACCGGGCTCATAGCGGAACAGATCGGCGGCATCGGTCACCGCCTGCTCTTCGATCTGCTTGGCGGTGATCACCGAAATGGGGCCGGAGACATCTGCCAGCTTCTGCTCCATCCGTGAGCCACTGACGACCATGACCTCGTCTGCTTTCTGGGGGGCAGCAAAAACCTGGGAAGAGAGACCGGCCGCCACGGCAAGGGCAACCAGAGAGAGTGCGTTTTGATGAGTCACAGCGAATCCTTATTGAGAACCATTATCAAACAGGCCGCATCTTACCCACCCCACTCCAAAGATCAATAAAAAAGAATCATTATCATTTAAAAAGAGAATTGTTAGTTTTACACTGCCAGCCATTTCCTGTTTTCTGCCCGCAAACAATCCCTGTTCGGGCCTCTCTTGCCGCGAGATTGAGTGATGAAACGACTTCCCCTGCTTGCCCTGCCCCTGCTGCTGGCCGCCTGCGCCACCAGCCAACCGCCCGCGCCCCCGTCACTGCCAACCCTCTATGACTATCAACTCGGTAGTTCGCAGCAGGAAACGCTGACCCTGGCTCAGGCCACTGCCCGCCTAGCGGAAGCCGACATCATTCTGGTGGGCGAACTGCACACCCACCCTGCCATCCACCTGCTGCAGTCACGGCTGCTGAACGCCCTGCATCAACAGGCAGCACAAAACGGGCGAGCGCTTACCCTCTCCATGGAGCAGTTCAGCCGGGCCGATCAAGCGACCCTCGATGCCTATCTGGCAGGCAAGATAGGTGAAGCTCTGCTCATCCGCGAAGGGCATGCCTGGCCCAACTACCCGAGCGACTATCGCCCGCTGGTAGAGTTTGCCAAGGCGCACCGCATGCCGGTGATCGCCGCCAACGCCCCCAAGCCGCTGGTGAGCTGCATCGGTCAGGAAGGGTCTGAGTGGCTCGACAAACTGCCAACCGCACGCCGCAGCCAGCTGGCCCGCCAACTGACGCTGGGTGATGACCCCTATCGCCAGAAATTCATGGCCTCCATGCACCACGGTGATGCCGACAGCAACGCCCGCCGTTTCGCCGCCCAGACCAGCTGGGACGACACCATGGCCGAGAGCATGGTGAATTACCTCGCCAGCCATCCGGGTCAGCAGATCATGCATATCGCCGGCAATTTCCATGTGGAGGGGGGGCTCGGAATTGCCAGCCGCATCGCCAGCCGCAATCCGGCGCTCAAGGTGGCACTGGTGGTCCCGCAAACCGGGGAAGAAACAGCCCCGGGACGCGCCGCCGATGTGACCGTCAAGGTGATGCCGCTGCCAGAACGCTGGCAAAGCAGTGCCGAGATGAAGCAAGATATGGACGCGCTGCATCAATCCCGCAGCCGTGACTGCAGCCAGTGGCTGCAACCCTAATCTTCAAGGA
Source organism: Aeromonas sp. MdU4 (assembly GCF_041929505.1). Taxonomy (NCBI): domain Bacteria; kingdom Pseudomonadati; phylum Pseudomonadota; class Gammaproteobacteria; order Aeromonadales; family Aeromonadaceae; genus Aeromonas; species Aeromonas sp. MdU4. Next base: position 177,451 of record NZ_JBHFMW010000021.1, read on the forward strand.
AACGGCGGGTAAAATATGGATGTGTTACTGATCATCGATGTGCAGCAAGGCTTGTTCAACGAGCCCCGTTACCGCCAGGAGCAGGTGCTGGCCAATATCAACCGGGCGGCAGCCCATGTCAGGCAGCAACAGGGACGAGTCATCTATATCCAGCATGACTCGCCCCCTGGCACCGAGCTGGAACCCGGCACCCCGGGTTGGCAGTTGCACAGTGCGCTGCAACCCGCGAAGAGTGATAGCCGGGTACGCAAAACCGCGTGCGACAGCTTTCTCGATACCGAGCTCGCTTTCCTGCTGGCCGAGCAGCCGGTCGACAGGCTCATCCTCTGTGGCTGCGCCACCGATTTTTGCGTCGATACCACGGTACGCAGTGCCGCCTCACACGGTTTCGAAGTACTGGTATTAAGCGATGGCCACACCACCGCCGATCGCCCACACCTGAGTGCGGCCCAGATAACAGAGCACCATCACTGGATGTGGCGCCACCTCAGTCTGCCAGAGGGGCGCAGTGTGACCCTGCTCACCACCGACGAGCTGCTGGCAGTAACACCCGCCGGACAGCCATGTTAATCTGGCGTCCTCATTTTGTTGCTCACCGGAGTCTTGCCGTGCGCCTGTTGCCTGCCACCCTGTTGTTGCTCTTTCCTCTGCTGTCGGCCTGCTCCAGCTTGCCCGGCCAGAAGTATGGCGGACCCGAGCCCCTCTTCCTGACCCATATCAACGAGGAGGGGAGCAAGCGCTTCACCTTTGAAGCTGCGCCCAACGATACCCTGCCCCGCGGCCTCTCTGCCGCCCAGAGCCAGCGCCTGCTGGAGCAACGGGAAGCGCTGCAGGAGAACCTGCTCACCGACACCCTGGCAACCAAGAAGTACTGCCGGGAAGGGTACATAGTGCTGAGCCAGACCTCCTGGAAGGTGCGGGGTGAGTGCAACGAGACGGCAACCGCTGTCGATCGCAGCGCCTTCCCCAACAAGGCCTCCTGGCAGGATTAAGCAATCCGGATGAGATAACGCAATAAAAACGGGCAGCCCAGTGGCTGCCCGTTTTGTTATGGATGGTGTCGTTATCGACAGGGAGCATCAGACCGGCGCATCGGCCAGGCTGGTGAGCTCGGCACCGGTATCGATGCGCTTGTGCCCTTCCACCAGATGGACAAAATCCACCAGCTCGTCACCGGAGACCGCGAACGCCTGACCGAAGCCCTTGACGAACAGCCCCTGCTCCGGCTTGAGGCGGAACAGTTTGAAGTCCTTGAGGTTGGAGAGTCCCTTGATAATCTCGCCAAAACGCCCCTCCAGCGCAGCCACCGCCTTGCTCCAGCGGGCGTCGTCACGGGCCACCACTTCAGCCACCGCATCGAAGGTCAGACGCTTGCGGGCAAACAGCTCGCGGGCACCGCTCTCATCTTCGATCAGCATCAGGGATACCCGGGGCACCTGTTGCAGGTTGCGGGCGTGACGGGCGATCTCGGAGATCAGCACATAGTAGCCATCCTCCTGCAGCACAAACGGCGCATAGCTGGCATTGGGATTGCCTTCGCTGTCCACGGTGGCGAGCTGCAGGGTACGGCAGTTGTCACGAAACTCGCGGATCTCGGGTTGCAGACGGTTCTGCAGACGCTCCTGACGTTCACTCATGCTTTTACTTCCTCTTGAGACGGGTGGCGCAGGGCCATGAAACGGGTGACCTGATCGGCCAGCAGCTGGCGCTTCTCATCGCGGCCCAGATAGATCTTGAAGATGCAACGACCGGAGTGGCCGAAGAACTGGAAAGAGTGCCCCTCCTTGCCCATGAAGAGCTTGCTGACCAGCGCGATACCCGCCACGTTGTCGAGCTTGAGGTGGCCGTGCAGTTCGCCATCACGCCCCATCAGGTTATAGTAGCCACGCGCATCTTTACCTTTCGGGAAAGGCGCCTTCACTTCGAAGATGGAGCCTTCCGACTCGACGATGGTGGTTACCGGGCCCCAGTCGGCCAGATCGTCCAGCAGACTCTGGGCACGCGCAGCGGGCAGCAGAGTCACCAGCTCCGCGGGCAGCTGGCGAACCACCTCCCACTCGCTGACGGCCAGCTGGGCTGCAATGGCTGAAGGATGAGCGCTGGGATCCTGCTCCAGCATCTCCTGAATGCGTTGTGCAATGCTCATTTTTTCTCCCTCGGCGAGGAACAAGCCCCGCGGTTTATCATGGTGGCTACTCTAATGAAGCACCAGAACCAATGCAATTGATAATTGCTATCATTCTCAGTGCATTTTATCCAAACCCTTGATATTCTCGGCGGCACACCCGTTTCATCATCCTGTCGGAGGTTAGCATGGGCCGTCCTCTTGCCCTCGCACTCACCCTGCTGAGCAGCTCTCTGCTCCCCTTTTTCATTCATGCTGCCGAAGCGCCAAATGCCCGCGTCGTCAGCATTGGCCCTGCCACCACTGAACTCATTCTGGCGCTCGGAGGCGAAGCTCGCCTCGTCGCGACCGATGTGAGCAGCCAGTTGCCAACAGGGTTGCCCAAGGTGGGTTATCAGCGCGCCCTGGCTGCCGAAGGGATCCTCAGTCTGGCACCCACTCTGGTGGTTGGCAGCGATGAGATGGGGCCTGCCCCGACGCTCGATCAGCTGCGCCGTGCCGGGGTCAAGGTCGAGGTGTTGGAAACGGCACCGACCCTGGCCAACCTCAATGAGCGCATCGATACCCTGGCCAGCCTGCTGAATGACAAGGCCGCTGGCGAGCAGCTCAAACAGCAGATCCAGAGCCAAACCGACCAGCTGGCGACACAAGCCAAACAGAACAAGCCGCTCAAGGTTGCATTCCTGCTGCTGCACAAGGGGCAGCCGGTGAGCATCGCTGGCGGCGACACCACCGCGGGGGCCCTGCTTACGCTGGCTGGCGGAACCAACACCGCTGCCACCCTGCGCAACTACAAACCCGTCTCTGCCGAATCGCTGATCGAGATGCAGCCGGATCTGGTGCTGGTCAGCGGTCGCGACTGGCAGCGCTACGCCGACCCGGCCAAGGTGCTGGCCGAAGTCCCCGCACTGGCCGCCACCCCGGCTGGCAAGCGAATGGCGATCCACGCCATCGACGGCCATGCCTTGCAAGGGGGCTTGAGCCTCAACTCGCTGCAACAGGCAAACCAGATCGCCCAGTGGATCAAGCAGGGGGCATGATGCGCTTGCCCCTCCCCTGGCTACTTGCCATCACCACGGCCGCCCTCGCCCTGCTGCTGATCAGCTCGCTGGCAACCGGCCCGATGTCGCTCACCCTGGGCGAGAGCCTGCGCGCCCTGTATGCCGGACAGGGGAGCGGAATTGAGGCTCACAAGCTGTTGATCGTGCAGGAGATAAGACTGCCTCGTACCCTGATCTGCATCGCGGTCGGCGGGATCCTCGGACTCTGTGGCGCCGTGATGCAGGGACTGTTTCGTAACCCCTTGGCAGACCCAGGCATCATCGGGGTCTCCGGCGGTGCAGCGCTAGGGGCGGCCCTGGCCATCGTGCTGCTGGCCCCCCTCGGCCAGTCACTGCAACAGCTGCTCGGCGTCGGGCTACTGCCGCTACTCGCCTTTCTCGGCGGGGCGCTGACCACAACGCTGGTCTATCTGCTCGGGACGCGGGAAGGGGGCACTTCGGTGACCGTCATGCTGCTGGCCGGGGTGGCCATCACGGCGCTCTCGGGCGCGGTGATCGGCCTGCTCAGCTATCTTGCCGATGATCAGATGCTAAGGGATCTCAGCCTCTGGCAGATGGGCACCCTGGCCGCTGGCAAACCGGCCGATATGGGGCTGGCGCTGCTTACCCTGGCGGCACTGCTGTGGCTCTTTATGCGCGATGCCAATCCCCTCAATGCCCTGCTGCTCGGTGAAGGGGAAGCCCGCCATCTGGGGATCGATGTGCAGGCGCTCAAGCGCCGCCTTATCCTGCTCACCGCCGCCGGTGTCGGCGTGGCGGTCGCCGTCGCGGGAATGATCGGTTTTGTCGGTCTGGTGGTGCCCCATCTGGTCAGGCTGTTGGCTGGCCCCAACCATGTCAGACTGCTTCCCCTCTCCGCCTTGATGGGAGCTGCCCTGCTGCTGGGGGCCGACATGCTGGCGCGCACCCTGCTGGCACCGGCCGAACTGCCGGTCGGCATCATCACCGCCCTGCTCGGCGCCCCCTTCTTCATCTGGTTGCTGCTCAAGAGCCGCCGTGCCCTCTAGAACGGATTGCTATGGAACGATTTGCCTCTCCCCTGTTGACCTGCCACAAGCTGAGCCTGCGCCGTGGCCAGCGCCAAATCCTCGACCAGCTCGAACTGACCCTGCATAGCGGCACCCTGACCGCCCTGCTCGGCCCCAACGGCGCGGGCAAGAGCACGTTGCTCAAATGTCTGACCGGTGAGCTGCCCCACCAAGGCACCATCACTCTGTTTGGCCAGGATCGTCAGCAGTGGGATAGCAGCCAGCTGGCCCACCGGCTCGGTGTGCTGCCGCAGAGTTCATCGCTCAACTTCCCGTTTCTCTGCGAAGAGGTGGTTGCCATGGGGCGCCTGCCCCACAGCGAATCCACTCACCGCAAGGAGGAGATAGTGGCCGCCGCCATGGTTCATGCAGGAGTCGATCATCTGGCCAAGCGGCTCTACCCCGGCCTATCTGGCGGTGAGCGGCAACGGGTGCAATTTGCCCGGGTACTGGCCCAGATCTGGCAAGCCCCTGATTCGCCCGCGCAATCGGAACAGCCAAGGCTGCTACTGCTCGATGAACCCACCTCGGCACTCGACCTGAAATATCAGCACCAACTGCTCGCCATGGCCCGGGCGCTGGCCAGCCGTAACACCGCCGTGCTGGTGGTGTTGCACGATCTCAATCTGGCTGCGCGCTATGCCGACCGGCTGGTGATGCTGGAGCGAGGTAAACTGATGGCCGATGGCACGCCGGGCGACGTGCTCACCCCGGAACTTATCACCCGCCTCTACGGCTATCCGGCCCAGGTGCTCCACCATCCAGAAAGTGGCCTGCCGATGGTGGTGTAACAACATACCGGACCAGTTCGACACACCATGTGCGCCACCCATACGCACTATCCGTAGTGACAATCAGAACCCGTTTGCAACCGTCAGATGCTCCGGATGCATGAGAATTCATCACAGCTCAATAAGTGGTGTGAATGCGCTCACGTTTCAACCATGCAAAATCCCCTCGCAAGAGGGTGATCTTTATAATGGAGCGGCCTAACGGAAGGCTTAACTCATTGATGCTACGGAATAATTACAATGAAAAATATCAACAAGACCCTACTGGCTGCCGCCATTTCCCTCGGGATGCTGGCTGGCTGCACCAGCGATACCGACAACAACGAAGCAAAGGATCCCAACTCCATGGTCCGTTTTGCTACCTTCAACCTCTCCTTTGACCGCACTGCCGCCGGCATGCTCTCTGGCGAACTGGCACTGACCCGTTCCGCACAGGATGAATTGCTGGCACGCCTCGCCGATGGCAGTCTGAGTGGCGCAGAGAAGACCAAGGCCCTGAACGTACAGCAGATCCGCAACGTCGCAGAGATCATCCAGCGCAATCGCCCGGATGTGTTCCTGCTCAACGAATTCGACAACGATGGCAAAGGTGAGAACACCACCGATCTAAAAGCCTTCAACGACAACTATCTGGCCCATGCCCAGCACGCAGAAGTGACCGCCATCAACTATCCGGTGATGCAGAACTTCGCCACCAACACCGGTCTGCAAAGCGGTTATGACCTCAACCTCGACGGCAAGATCACTGCCGATGATGGCTGGGGCTTTGGCAACTACCACGGCCAGTACGCCTTTGCGGTGATGTCCAAATTCCCCATCGATACCAAGCAGATCCGCACCTTCCAGCACTTCAAGTGGAAGGATATTCCGGGCGAACAGAACCCCGTCATCGATGACTGCAACAACCCCAAAGCCCCCATTCCAGCCAACCGTGCTTGTGGTGATAGCTGGTATGCCAGTGAGGTTTGGGATAAATACCCGCTCTCCTCCAAGAACCACGCCGACGTGCCGGTGCGGATCAAGACCGACAAGGGCGAAGAGGTCATTCACTTCCTGATCTCCCACCCGACTCCGCCGATTTTTGCCAACGCCGCGCGCCACACCGTCCGACACAACCGGGCCGAAATCGCCTTCTGGAACGACTACGTCAAGGGTCTCGACTATATGACCGATGACAAGGGCACCAAGGGTGGACTGGCCAAAAACGCCAAGTTCGTTATCGCTGGCGATCTCAACGCTGATCCGCAAACCGGCGACGGCGATCTGAGCGCCATTCAGGATCTTCTTAACAACCCGCTGATGAATCAGGCCATCACCAATGGCACCCTGATCCCGGTGAGCGAAGGGGGCCCGGAGTGTGTGACCAAGGGAACCGACTGCAAACGCAACCTTGATCGTCCCAACCCGGAGCGGATCACCAACAGCAGCGTACTGCAGCTGGATCACGTTATCCCCTCTGCCAACCTCAATGCCGTGAAGAGTGGCGTCTACTGGCCAGCAAGCTTCGAGCCTGGCTACCATCTGGTCTACAGCGTCATCGATGGCAAACCCAATATTGCCAAGGGTGTCAGCTCGGATCATCGTATGGTATGGGTCGATCTCAAACTCGACTAACTCTGCCATGACCCCGCTACGGCGGGGTCTTTTTTTGGCGATGGCTGACGAGTCGACGACTGTTTATTAATTCACCACCTAGCATTGAGTCACTCATCCGTAGCGGTTGAATGACCTCCCCCGATCACAGAACTGCCGCGCCAATGGTGGTAGCATGCCCCCTCTTGCCATCCGACCGCACAGCGGATCCGGTGGTCCCACCCTCCTCCGCTTTCACTTTTTGAGGACGTATTGATGGAACTGCTTCTGCTTAGCAATGGTAAAGCCAACGAATTTCCGGGTCTGCTCGGCTGGGCCCGCGACCGGGTTCAGAGCCTGCTGGCCCGCAAACCGGTCAAGCGCATTCTGCTCATCCCCTATGCGGTGATCCGCAGCGACTGGGATGCCCGCGCCAACGATCTGACCGAGAGCCTCGGGATCGAGACCATCAGCATTCACCACTTCGATGATCCAGTCGATGCCATCAATCAGGCCGACGCCATCTTTATCAGCGGCGGCAACACCTGGCGCCTGAATCAGCTGCTGCATGAAAATGGCCTGATCGTGCCGATCCAGCGTGCCGTACGCGAACGGGGCGTCCCCTATGTGGGCTGGAGCGCCGGTTGCAACGTGGCGACCCCGAGCATCCGCACCACCAACGACATGCCGGTCTGCAACGCAGCCGTACTGCCAGCGCTGGGGCTGTTCCCACTGCAGATCAACCCGCACTATCTGGATGCCAGCATCAGCGGCCACATGGGCGAGACCCGCGACGAGCGTCTGGCCGAGTTCTGCGCCATCAACCAGAGCGAATACGTGGTGGCCCTGCGCGAAGCGAGCCTGTTGCAGATCAGCGGCGATACCCTTGAGTACTGGAGCGCCCGCGATCAGGACTTCAAGATCTTCAAACACGGTCAGGAACCGCAAGCCTTTATGGATGCAGCGCCGCTGGCCGAGCTGACCCCGTTCAAGGTGCGCTGAGCGCCACCGGCAAGCGGATAGTTCATAAAACCGCAGAAATAAAAGAGGGATGGCTTAGCGCCATCCCTCTTTTTTATCATCGTATTTCGGCTGGTTGCAGCCTGATTACTCGCCCTGCAGGGTCACCAGCACCTTGCGGGCACCGCCATCGACGCGATGTTCGCCAAGCCAGATCCCCTGCCAGGTGCCGAGCGCCAGCTGACCATCGCGGATCGGCAGCAACAGACTCACCCCGAGCAGGGAGGATTTGATGTGGGCGGGCATGTCATCCGCCCCCTCATAAGTGTGGCGATAGTAGGGGGCATCCTCCGGCGCCAGCCAGTGCAGATGGGCCTCCATATCGCTGCGCACGCTCGGATCGCAGTTCTCGTTGAGGGTGAGCGAGGCGGAAGTGTGTTGCAGCAGCAGGTGCGCCATGCCAATCCGGTAATCCGCCAGCATCGGCAGCTTGGCCACCAGCTCGTCAGTCACCAGATGAAAGCCCCGCGCACGGGGCTTCAGAGTCAGCAGGCACTGCTGCCACATCAGACGTATTCCATAAAGACGCGGGAGGTGAGCTTGGTGATGAGCTCGTAGGGGATGGTGCCAATCTCGTCGGCTACCCGCTCTACAGGCAGCCCCTCGCCCCACAGCACCGCCTCGTCGCCGGGCTTGTCGGTAGCGCCGGGCCCCAGATCGACCGTGCTCATATCCATGGAGACACGCCCTACCAGCGGCACGATGCGGCCGTTGACCAGCACGGAAGTACCGTTGGGTGCCATGCGCGGATAGCCGTCACCGTAGCCGATGGCGATCACCCCGAGCCGGGTATCGCGATCCGCCACCCAGTTGGCGCCGTAGCCCACCGGTTCGCCCGCCTTGTGATCCCGCACCGCAATCAGTTGTGTCTTGAGGGTCATCACCGGCTGCAGGTCGTAATCGGCCGCCACCGTGTTGGGGAACGGCGACACGCCGTAGAGGATGACGCCGGGGCGAACCCAGTCGCAGTGGGAGTCCGGCCAGGCCAGAATGCCCGCCGAGTTGGCCATGGCCCGCTCGCCTGCCAGCGGCGTCGTGAGACGGCTGAAGAGATCGATCTGCTCGCGTGTGGTGGGCTGCTCCAGCTCATCGGAGCGGCTGAAGTGAGTCATGATGTTGAACGGCTGCACCACGTTCTTGCACTTGCCGAGACGCTCGATAAAGGCGGGCATCTCGTCGGCACGCACCCCGAGGCGGTGCATGCCGGTGTCAAGCTTGAGCCAGGCCACCACGGGGGCAGGCAGTTCGACCTGCTCCAGCGCTTCCAGCTGCTCCCAGGTGTGAACCGCCGTTTGCAGGTTGTTGGCCGCCAGCACCGGCAGATCGTCGGCGGAGAAGAAGCCCTCCAGCAGTACGATGGGCTTGACCACGGCGCAGGAGCGCAGCATCAGCGCCTCTTCGATACGGGCCACCGCATAGGCATCCGCATCCACCAGGGTGCGGGCGACCGGCAGCAGTCCGTGGCCATAGGCGTTGGCCTTGACCACAGCGATGATCTTGCAAGCGGGAGCGTGGCGCTTGACCACGGCGAGGTTGTGGCGCAAGGCCGCAGTGTTGATTTGGGCAGTAGCCGCTTTCATGGTTTTCCCTTACGAGGGCACAAATGGTCTCCCCCTCATCGGGCAGAAGACCGCCACTCACTTATCGTCGTCGAAGGCCGGACCGGCATAATTGTCGAACCGGGAAAACAAGCCCCGACGGTTGGCCACTATCTGCTTGGGCCATCGGTCAGGACAGTTGCAGTGATGGCTAATCCGCCATCACCTTGGGTTTATATCAATAGTCGTCATCAAACGCCGGACCGGCGTAGTTGTCAAACCGGGAGAACTGACCCTGGAAGGTGAGGCGCACTCTTCCTATCGGGCCGTTACGCTGCTTGCCGATGATGATCTCGGCAATCCCCTTGTCCGGGCTGTCATCGTGATAAACCTCATCACGATAGATAAACATGATCAAATCCGCATCCTGCTCGATAGAACCCGATTCACGAAGATCCGAGTTGACCGGACGCTTGTCGGCCCGCTGTTCCAGGCTTCGGTTCAACTGGGAGAGCGCCACCACCGGGCACTGCAGCTCTTTCGCCAAGGCCTTGAGGGAGCGGGAGATCTCGCCGATCTCCAGGGTACGGTTGTCGGAGAGCGCTGGCACCCGCATCAACTGCAGGTAGTCGATCATGATCATCGAGAGGCCACCGTGCTCACGGGCGATGCGGCGAGCGCGGGAGCGCACGTCGGTCGGGGTGAGGCCGGAGGCGTCATCGATATACATCTTGCCCTTCTCGAGCAGTAATCCCATGGTGGAGGAGAGACGGGCCCAATCCTCGTCGTCGAGCTGACCGGTACGCACCTTGGTCTGGTCGATGCGACCGACCGAGGCGAGCATACGCATGATGATCTGCTCGGAGGGCATCTCCAGCGAGAAGATAAGCACCGGCTTGTCAGCGGTGAGGGCCGCGTGCTCACAGAGGTTCATGGCAAAGGTGGTCTTGCCCATGGAGGGACGAGCCGCCACGATGATCAAGTCAGAACGCTGCAGGCCGGCGGTCATCTTGTCGAGATCGCCATAACCGCTCGACACCCCGGTCACCCCGTTATGCGGAGTCTTGAACAGCTCTTCAATCTTGTCGACGGTCTGCTCGAGGATCAGCTTGAGAGGCTGGGGCCCCTCATTGGCGCTGCTGCGCTGCTCGGCAATCTTGAATACCTTGCTCTCGGCCAAGTCAAGCAGATCGCCGGAGGTGCGGCCCTGCGGCTCGTAGCCCGCTTCAACTATCTCGTTGGCGACCGAGATCATCTCCCGCACCACCGCCCGCTCCCGCACGATTTCGGCGTAAGCGTTGATGTTGGCAGCACTCGGGGTGTTCTTGGCGATCTCCACCAGATAGGCGAAGCCACCGGACTCCTCCAGCTGTTCGGAGCGTTCCAGCTCCTCCTGCAGGGTAATGAGGTCGATGGGGTTGCCCGCGTTGGAGAGACGGGTCATGGCCTGGAAGATCAACCGGTGCGGACGGCTGTAGAAATCCTGATCGATGACCCGCTCGGCAACCCGATCCCAGGCATCGTTATCCAGCATCAGGCCGCCCAGTACGGACTGTTCGGCCTCAAAAGAGTGGGGGGGAACTTTCAGCTGTTGTGTCTTGGCGTCTTTTTTCGCCGTCACTTGCTCTGCCATACACATAAAAACCGCAGCGGGAAGGGGACGGGAATTTTACAAAAGAAAGCCAACTACGGCGAGCCCTATCTGGCGGCTCATACCATCATAAAGGGCCATACCAGGGTCTGGTCCTGTTTACTGCTTCTGGGTTTGCTGCGCATCTTGCGCTCTTTGCGACTCAATCGTCTGCTTTTTATGCTGCTTACTCCTTGCGTTGACCACCACTCGAGGTGGTAATTCGTTCATGAATAATTCATGCCAATCATGATACTTATCGGCACAAGCTGCGACACATTTAGGGATAGGCAGCCTGCCATGCGCCTTGCTGAGCTTGCCAAAGCAGAGCATGCCCCACCCACAGACGAGAGTGAAACGAGTCAAAATGAAAAAGATGCTGACCCTGTTTGCCGTGATCCTGGCCATTGGCCTGGGGGCACCTCACGCCGAAGCCAAGAAATTTGGCGGCGGCAAATCCTTTGGTAAAAGTTACAAAACTGCGCCGGCCCAGCCTGCGGCCAAACCGGTCGACAACAAGAATCCGACCCTGGGTGCCCAGACTCCGCCGAAGAAAAGCGGCATGATGGGTGGCCTGCTGGGCGGCCTGCTGGCCGGTGGCCTGTTTGCCTACCTGCTGGGCAGCGGTGCCTTTGAAGGTCTGCAAGGAATGGACTTCCTGCTGATCGCCCTGCTGGCACTGGGTGCCGTCTTCCTGCTCCGTGCCATGCGCCGGGGCAAGGTCGCGACGCCACAGCCACAACAGGCCGCCTATGCGGGTTATCAGCCACCACAAGCCGCTGCCCCGCAGCAGTTCGAGCAGAGCAACAGCGCGCCGCAAGCCACCGGCTTTGCCGACAGCGACGTGCCGTTCCGTCTGCCACCGGGCTTTGATATGAACAGCTTCCTGGCTGGTGCCCGCGACCACTACCGCACCCTGCAAGAGGCGTGGAACAAGAACGATCTGGAAAAAGTGCGCGAGTACGTCAGCCCGGAGTTGTTTGAACAGCTCAAAGCCGAGCGCGCCGAACTGACTGGCGATCAACACACCGAAGTGATGTACGTCGATACCCAGCTGGTGCGCGCCGACTACGGCAGCGACTGGGCTCAGGTGAGCGTGCGCTTCAGCGGCCGCTACATGGACCGCCAGGAGCAGGTCGAGGAAGATATCAAAGAGGTGTGGCACCTCGAGCGCGATCTGGCCAAGAACAATGCCCCTTGGCATATCGTCGGTATCGAGCAGCTGTAATCGTTAAGTGGCAAGAAGTTAAGCCAATAAACAAGGGAGGCATAATGCCTCCCTTGTTGTTCTCGTGCCTTCCGACATCACGCTTTATCACTACCCGGCGCGATGGGCTGGCAGACTTATCGGCTTACTTGGCCGGGCATGATGGCACCGCTTTACCCGCAGCAAAGAACTGCACCTGATCTTTGGCATTGGGATCATATTCCACCGCAGAGAGTGGAGAATTCTTTGCAATGAACTCTTTCAGCACCACAGCATCGACCAAGCCAACGTTTTGGGTCTTCGCACTGATGTTGGGGTAACCATCACCACCGGCTGCACTGAAGTCAGGAATGGCGAAGCTGTACTGCTTGGCAGGGTCAAAATCCTGACCATTGATCTTGCTGATATCAACGGTTTTGGCATCACAGTTCACGTTCATCTCGAGGCCACTGAACTGGGGATAACCACCACCGGTTTTGGTCGCCAGAGCGGCCAGATAGTCAGGAAGCTCCTTACCATCCATATGCGCCCAACTCACGATATTGCCAAACGGTTGCACCTGCAGCACGCTGCGGTAGGTAATTTGACCCGCCGGAATATTGTCACGCACCCCGCCCGAGTTGACGATACCAAAATCAGCACCCAAGCGAGCCTGAGTCGCGGTCGTGATCAGACGGCCCAGATTGGTTTGCTGGGTACGCACGACATCCCGCTCGCCCATAAAGAGACCATCGGTATCACCAACCGGCACCAAAAGCTGCTTCTCACCCTCATCCTGATAACGCTGCAGGGTTTCAAACAGCTTCGGATCCTTGACAATTTCTGGCTGATAGAAATCAGGCGAACCATCGGCACGCTTCAATGCCTTCCGCTTGTCATCGCGCTTGACCAGATTGATTGGCACCAGTTCATACTTGTCCAGCGTCAGCTTGCCATTGACATAACTGAACTCGGCGTGGCCCACATATTTGCCCCACTCATACGCCTGCATGATATAGGTGCCGTTCTGTTCATCCGGCACACATTTTTCACCCGGACCAAACTTGTTATCATATTTGATAAATGAACGCTCCATGCAGACCGGATTCTGGGAGTGGCCACCAATAATGGCGTCCAGCAGGCCAGGTTGCAGCGTTCTTGCCAGAGTGACATCACCCGGCGCATTGCTGCCATGCATAGCATTGGCATAATGACCCATATGAGTGATTGCCAAGACCATATTGGCCTCTTTGTTGGCACGAATTTCCTTGATGACTTTATCAGCTTCCTGAATCGGATTACGGAAGTCGATGTCCTTCACATTCTCCTGTTTGGAGATGATGGCGGTGTCTTCCGTGGTCAAGCCAACAACAGCAATTTTCAAACCATTCTCAAATTTGAAAACCTTATAGGGACTAAATACGCGTTGCCCGGTTTTTTTATCGTAAATATTCGCCGCCAGCATCGGGAACTGCGCCCACCCCTCCTGCTTTTTCAAAACAGACATGGGGTTATCGAATTCATGGTTGCCAACCGCCATGGCGTCATAACCAATCTTGTTCATCGCCATGAAATCAGGCTCAGCCTTCAGCAGGTCTGACTCCGGCACCCCGGTATTCACGTCACCACCGGATAATACCAGCACATCACTGCCTGCGGCCTTGGCCTCTGCTCTCAGGCGATCCACCAGAGTTTTCTGGGCAGCCATGCCATACTCGCCATCGATGTTATGCCAAAAACGCCCGTGGGTATCATTGGTATGCAGAATGGTCAATTTGCAGGGATGATTAACGTCAGTACAAGGTTCACTCTTGGCTGACTCAGGATTTTGAAGCTGCGCAGCAACACTATTATTGTCGCTACTTGAACTATTACAGCCACCCAATGCCATCAGCACTGCCAGTGCCACACTTCCCATCATTAGTTGTTTCATTTCCGTTGCACCTTTTTAATTATCATTGACGGATCGAATTAATTCGATCGTGCGCAAATTTAGCACACCCTGAAAAGATAATTATCTGATGATGGAAAGTAATGGATCACAATTGTGATCCACCACTCACAAATACATCGAGAAAATATAACTGTCTTTTTTGTTAATTGCTGACCACCTTTACATCTAACACAGTGTTATTTATCAATGAGATACTGCAGGCAATATATTGCTTGTTCAAAAGGCATTCCAGGCATGCATCAGAATACAACCATCACAATGGTCATTTAATTTCGTGACGAATGCCTCACAAATAACAATCGATAAGCACATGGCAATGACTTAAATAGGTTTTCATGCTCAAATGAAGAGTTCCGTCATGCTGAAAGCATGCTTCTTTTACCCATCCTGATATGTATAAAAACGATCTGTCTGTGGCATACTCCCCAGCCATCCATGCCCGAGGAGAGAGTTGATGGCCAAGTACGACAAGATTTCCCCTGAAACCCAGCAGGAGGCGATGAAAATTGCCCGTGCCAACCAGAAGCCGGGGCAGACCAAGGAGCAAACCCAGCTTATCGCGCAAGGGATCCAGAAAGGCATCGACGAGTACAAAAAACAGATGAAAGCGCGGGCCCGCGAAGCGAGCCGCCAGAAAAAGTTGCAGGCCAAAGCCAGGCAGCCACAAGGCGTGCCACAAACGGAAGAGCAGGACGATCAGCTCGAGCTGGTTGAAGTGAGCCATCAGCATCCCCTGCCCTGGATCTTGCTGGCGCTGAGCTGGCTGGGTTTTGCCGCAGCCTGGTTCTGGTTACGCTAAGGCACGCACGGTAGCAAACCTTTATCCGGGATCCTCTTCACAGCCCGGACCCGGGATACTGGTCATCATGCACGAAGGCTGATTAAATCCCGCCCCCTACCCATACCCGGCGTCGAAACGGCAAGCTTTCAGGAAAACATGTTATGAATCCCGCTCCGCTCTACCTACTGGCACCTTTTGTGCTGTTTATTGTGACCATGCTGCTCTATCGCATCTCGCCACTGCGCGCCGCCGCCACCGGTGGTGTTCGCTGGTTTATCCTCCCGGCTTTCACCCTGTTTATTCTGCTGATCATCATCAATGGTGCCGCCGATCCCGCCCTGCGTAATCCGGCATTCCACTGGCTGATGCCGGGGCTTGGCTTTGCTCTGAGCCTGTTTCCGGCCCTGCCCAAGGCGCTGGTACCACACCTTGCCATCAAGGAGGGGGCCTTCGCCGCTCTCGGTCTGATGCTGATGAGCCTGGCCATGGTCTACTGACCAGCAGGTCGCTGTCGTTGACATGACTCAAGGGGTGCTCTGTGACGGGCGCCCCTTGTACAAACAATGGCCTGCAGGCATCTTGGAGACAGGATCGCCAGCCAGGAGGCCAAATGGACAATCCGCCTGATTTCATGGCGCAGTGGGATTATCAGGATCCCGCCGCCACCGCCCTGCGTTTTCATGCGCTTCTCCCCGAAGTGCGCGCCGCCGCTGACCTGCAACTCGAACTGGAGTTGCTGTCCCAGATCGCCCGCACCCATTCGCTGCAACGCCAGTTTGCCGAAGCGCACCAGTTGCTCGACGAGATAGAGCCTCGTCTCACCGATAAGACCCCAAGAGCCCGGATCCGGACCTTGCTGGAGCGAGGCCGCACCTTTAATTCTGCTGGCGACAAAGCCAGTGCCAAGACCCTGTTTGAGCAAGCCTGGCAGCTGGGGCTCAAGGGCAAGGAGATCTATCTCGCCATTGATGCAGCCCACATGATCGCCATCGCTGCGCCGCTGGAAGAGCAGAGCCGCTGGCATCAACTGGCGATGGAGCTGGCGGAGCGCAGCAGTGACGAGAAGGTGCGCAGCTGGCTGGCTCCTCTTTACAACAATCAGGGCTGGACCCTGTTCGAGCTGGGCCGCTTTGATGAGGCAAAAACCCAGCAGCAGAAGTGCCTGGCCTGGCATCTGCAGCATAACAATCCGGCCAAGGCATTTATCGCTCGCTGGAGTCTGGCCCGCCTGACCCGGGCCCAGGGTCAGCATGAACAGGCGCTGGCAGAACTGCTCCAGCTCAAGAGCGACATAGCAGAGGCTGGCATACCTGAGGATGGCTATCTGTTTGAGGAGCTGGGGGAGAATGCATTGGCGCTGGACGACCCGGCTGCTGCCGAATACTTCTCCCGCGCCTGGTTTCTGCTATCACAGGATCGCTGGTTCAAAGCCAACGAGGGTGAACGATTGGCACGGCTCAAGCGGCTCGCCAAACTCTAAAGCTGCGGCCTAATGCGGCCTAAAGAGAGGGCGGCTCATGCCGCCCGTCTGCAGAATATATTGAACGCTTCCCGACGCCATTTTTGCATAGCGAACTCGCCCATTCAGGTCAGGCTCGTCTCTTCCCAACTCTGCTTCTTGCGATAGATGGTGGAAGGACTGATTTCGAGCAATGCCGCCGCCTTGGGAATATTGCCATCACAGCTGGCGATGGCCTGTTCAATCACCTCTTTCTCCACCAGCCAGAGCGGGCGGATCGGCCCGTTTGCTGCACCATTGGCGGCCGGAGCCGATGCAGCCGCCGCCGCAATCGCAACTGGCAACTGGGGCTGAATCCGATTGAGCGGTGGTGGCAAAATATCCGGGCTCACCAGCTCCTTGTCGTTGAGCACCACGATATTGCGTACCACGTTTTGCAGCTCGCGTACGTTACCGGGCCAGGGATAGTCGAGCAGCACCCGCGCCGCATCGGCATCGAAATCCCTGAAGCGCTTGTTCTCCTCTTTGGCATAGTTCTGCAACAAGTCGCGGGCCAGCAACAGAATATCCTCGTCTCGCTCCCGCAGCGGTGGCAGATAGAGGGGAATGACATGGAGACGATAGTAGAGATCCTCGCGAAAGCGGCCCGCCTTTACTTCGAGTAACGGATCCCGGTTGGTGGCACAAATAAAGCGCACATCCACTGTCTCCAGCTTGCCGCTGCCAACCCGCTGCACAGTGCCGGTCTGGATAAAACGCAGCAACTTGCTCTGCAGATCCAGATCCATCTCGCAGATCTCGTCAAGGAAGAGCGTGCCCCCATCCGCCAGACTGGCGGCGCCCTTGCGATCTCCCTGAGCGCCAGTAAAGGAGCCCTTTACATGGCCGAAGATCTCGCTCTCCATCAAATCGTGGGGAATGGCAGCACAGTTGAGAGCAATAAAGGGCTGTTCACTGCGGGGGCTGCACTGGTGGATCGCCTCGGCACACACCTCCTTGCCGGTACCGCTCTCGCCGGTGATAAAGACGGTCGCTTTGCTGGGTGCCGCGCTCTCGATGATGCGATACACCGCCTGCATCGGCATGGATGCGCCAATAAAACCGTAAAAAGAGTGACGCTCGAAGTTCTCCCGATACTGAGCAACCAACGAACTCAACTGCTGATGCTTCAACGCATTGCCTGCCGTCGCACAGAGACGTTTGCTGTCAAACGGCTTGGTCAGAAAGTCGAACGCGCCGAGACGCATCGCCTCGACCGCCACATCCACCGAGCCGTGAGCGGTGATCACCACCACGGAGCAGGGAAGCTGCTGTTCGGTGATCATCTGCAAAATATCCATGCCGGACATATCCGGCAATTCCAGATCGAGCATCACCACGGGAGGTGGGCTTGCCAGCAACTGCGCCAGTGCCTGCTGACCGCAGTCGGCCAACACCACCTCGTACCCATCCAGCCGCAGGTACTGTTCATAGACCACTGCCAGGCTTCGGGTATCTTCCACCAGCAGGACACGCGGTTTGTTTTCAGCCACTGGATCCATCCTTGAATTTGATTCTGCGATCTATTTTGCCTTTTTTATTGCATAAACCCAACGCGGGACAACGCAGTTATCACGCGATTATAGGTGATGCACAAGTAAAAACGGCTCCTTAAGGAGCCGTTTTTCACTACAAACAGAAATTACTTCTTGGCGTCGTCAGCAGCCGGCTTCTCGATGGCCAGCAGCTCAACGTCAAACACCAGCACGGCATTGGCCGGGATGGAGCCTGCACCGTGCTCGCCATAGGCCAGCTTGGACGGCAGGAAGAACTTGAACTTGGAGCCAACCGGCATCAGTTGCACACCTTCGGTCCAGCCCGGAATAACCTGGTTGAGCGGGAAGGTAGCCGGCTCGCCGCGATCGACAGAGCTGTCGAACTTGGTGCCATCAGTCAGAGTACCGGTGTAGTGCACCTTGACGATGTCGGTTGATTTCGGCTTGGCACCGTCACCCATCTTCTCGACCTGATACTGCAGGCCGGATTCGGTGCTCTTCACACCCTCTTTCTTGGCATTGGCAGCCAGGAACTCTTCGCCTTTCTTCAGATTTTCAACGGCATCTTTCTCGGCTTTAGCCTTGGTCAGCTCGTTGATCTTGGCGTCGTAATCCTGCAGTACCTTCTGGATCTCTTCATCAGTCATCTTGGCTTCTTTGCCCAGACCATCGGTGACTCCTTTCAGGATCACGGAGTTATCCAGTTTGATGCCCAGTTCCTGCTGACGCTCGAGGGTGTTCGCGATGTAACGACCCATGGAGAGGCCAATTGCGTAGCCGGATTGCTCTTCAAAGCTCTTGGCTTCGACCTTGGTCGCCTCTGCCGGCTTGCTGGCTTCAGCCTTCACTTCGGCGGTATTGGCCGCAGCAGGCTTCTCGTCTTTTTGGCAAGCAGTCAGACCGACGGCAACCGCCGCAGCCAACAGGGACACCTTCAGAAATTTATTCATCAGTTTCTCCAAACTCCAAATACCGCTCTCGGTTCCATCGTGAAATGAGAGGTTTATCGTGATAAGCGCCTTATACTAACGCCGTGATCGCAGGTAACAAAAGCGTGAGACAGCAAAAATGATAAAAAGTGCCATTTATCTGGTGAGCCTCTGTTTAATGCTCACCGGTTGCGAGCAGAGCTCCCAACCCAGCCAGCAGATGACCCTCGCCAGCACGGGTCTGCTGACCGCAGACCTATCCAGTGATGGCAAGCAAGCCATCGTCTCCAGCATCAGCCAGGGCATCACGGTCTGGGATCTGGAGCAAAGCCGCGAACGCTGGCGCTGGAAGCAATCCGACTCACCGAATGATCTCGTTTTCATTAGCCGTTTTTCCGAAGGCAACAGCCACGCTGTGACCGCCACCACCAATACCTTTGCCATCTGGCGGCTTCAGGACGGGCAATCGCAAGGCTACTACTCCCTTCCTGAATCCAGGCTGAGGGACATAGCGCTCTCTGCTGATGGGCGCTATGTGCTAATCGGGCGGGAAGATGGCAAGGCAGAATGGGTCGATACCCGAAGCGGTCATCGCCTGCAGTTTCTGGGGCACACCGAACAGGTCAATACGGTGGATCTCTCCGCCAACGGTCGCTATGCCCTGACCGGCGGCAACGACTACAGCGCCTATCTTTGGGATACCCGCAGCGGGCAGGTGGTCTGGCGATTCAACCATGGTGGTCGGGTGGTCATGGCACGGCTGGAGCCAAGTGGTCGCTACGCCTTCACCGCTGACAGCAGCCGGGCCAGCATCTGGGATCTGAAAACCGGCAAGGAGATAAGCCAACTGCAGTATGATCACCGCTTCGAGGTCTACACCAGTGCCCGCTTTACCAACGACGGCAAATGGCTCATCACCGGCGCCCCCTCCCGCCAGCTCTCGCTATGGCAAGTGAGCGATGGCGCCCTGCTGCAGAGCTGGCGCGTCTCGCCCCACCCCAAAGTGAAACCGCCCAGTGCAGTGGTCTACGGCGTCGCTTTGCGCGACAATAGCCACCTTGTCAGTGCCAGCTCCAGTGGTCTGGCCGAAATCTGGACAATCAAGTAAGGACCCGAAGGCCCATGAGTCAGCAACTTAACGATCGCATCGAAACCCTGGAAACCCGTCTCGCCTATGCGGAGTACACCATAGAGCAGCTCAACGACGAGGTGACTACCCAGGGCCGTGAACTCGATCGCCTCAAATACCAGATCCAGCTGCTGATCGACAAACTGCAAAGCGTACAGCCCAGCCAGATTGCCAGCATGGCCGAAGAGACGCCACCGCCGCACTACTGATCCGGCGCTATCCATGGTCAGGCAATATGCTCTGGCCCTATCGTCAGCCAATAAAAAACCCGCGATTATCGCGGGTTTTTTATCATCGGCATGGCCGTGATCAGTGGTGATGGCCTTTGCCACCACAACCGCCACCGCCACAGCAACCGCCGTGGCCGTGATCTTCATCATGATCGTGACCATGACCGCCACAGCAGCCGCCGTGATCGTGGTCATGACCGTGATCGTGACCGCAGCCACCGGCACCGTGAACGTGGCCGTGGGCCAGCTCTTCGGCAGTGGCGGCCCGCACGTCCTTGATCTCGACCTTGAAGCCCAGGGTCACGCCAGCCAGCGGATGGTTGCCATCCACCTTGACGAACTCTTCGGATACTTCAACCACGGTCACCGGACGATGGCCATCGTCGGTTTCAGCCACAAAAGTATCCCCTTCGGAGACTTCCATGCCGTCGAACAGCTCGCCCGGTACTTCTTGTACCAGCGTCTCGTCATATTCGCCGTAGGCTTGGCTCGGTACCAGAGTCACTTCGAAGGCTTCACCTACCGCGCGGCCTTCCAGCTCGGCTTCCAGGCCAGAGACCAGGTAACGGGTGCCGTGCAGATAGACCAGCGGCTCTTTGCCGACAGTGCTGTCGATGACTTCACCGTGCTCGTCGGTGACTGTGTATTCCAGCGTAACCACGCTCAGAGGAGCTACTTTCATGTCAGGATCCTGCGGATAGAAAAAAACGGGCTCAGAATACCCTAAAAAGCGGGCCGCGCATATGCCGTGCCACGCCACAGTGTGACGAAAAAAACGACAGCTGCGTCAACCAAAAACGCGTATCCCGCTAGCCATCATGTCATCAGGGACGAAATACCCCGATCACCTCTTCCGCCTCGCGAGTCTGCTTGTCGACCTCGGCAGGCGTTTGTACCTGGGTGTCGCCACAGGCGACGCAGGTCACCTTCTCGACTCCATGCTCCAGATACAGCATCATGTTGTCCAACTTGCCGCACGCCGGGCAGACAGCACCGGCAATGAAGCGCTTTTTACGTCTGGTTTCCATATTTGTTACCTCCAGGCAGCATCATATCAGGGTTTTTACATGCATCACGCCATCGAGTACCACCATTTTTCCTGCCAGGGCCTGCACGCCGGCAACCGCAAACGGACCCTGGTCGGGCAGCTGTTACGGATCACCCGGGGTGCCGCACTGCTGAGACTGGGCCAACATGAGCTGTTATTGCCCGCAGGCAGCAGCTTCTGGCTCTGTGCCGATGCCCTCGCCGCCTTCAGCCCGCTCAGCGGTTGCGATTACGATCAGCTGAATGTCTCTTTGCGCGTGGCCCAGCCGCAGCAGGCAGGCTGGCTGCAGACCACCCCCTTGCTCGATGCCCTGCTCGATTCGCTGGCCCAGTGGCAGCGCCCGAAAGAGTGGCAAGGGGTCTACGGTCAGCGGCTACAGGTGATTCTGGATGAGCTGCAACAGTGCACCATCAACCAGCAGGGACACAGTGAGCTGCAAGCATGCTGGCAAGTTCTGGCCAATGGCCAGCCAGAGGGTCTGCAACAGTGGGCACAACAAGCCGACGCGCCGCTGGAGGGGACTGAATTGCAACAACAGTGGCAACTTCTGCAGGCGCTCAGATTGCTCAAGGGCGGCAGCAAACCCGCTCAGGTTGCCAGCAAGCTGGGCTACACCGATGAAGCTGCGTTGCAAACCGCCTGTCAGCAATGGGGCGTTGGTGGGAATGGCGCTCAATAGCCAGATATCGGCGTGAATGAGCTAATTAAATTGGCTGAACGAGTCCAGTTTTTTGCCCGTTGGTCGTTAACAATGAAGGGCCATTCCCCCTTCAATCCTTTATGCTAGAGACCAGAAGTGACAGTCAACGTTTCGACCAACAGGACACCTGCCATGACGAGCAAAGCCAATCAATCCCAAGGCATGTTGCTGTTTCATCTTTCAGCCAAACAATCCTTTGCCATCGGCACCCTCAAGGTAAAGGAGATAGTGCCCTACACCCAGCTGACGGCCATGCCGCACTCGCACCCGACCGTACTGGGGGCCGCCAACATGCGCGGCTCCACCATTCCGGTGATCGACATGGCGATGGCGGTGGGCTATCGCCCCATCAGCAAGGAGGAGATGCCCCACTGCTTCATCATCATCACCGACTGCCGCCGCACGTTGGTGGGCTTTCTGGTGCGGGGCATCGACAAGATCACCGAGTGCAACTGGCGCGATATCGAATCTCCGCCCGCCACCCTTGGCCACAATGTCTTCGTGACCGGGGTCACCCGGGTCAATGATCAGCTGATCCAGCTGCTGGATGTGGAGCTGATCCTCTCCCGGGTCTATCCGGATGATCCGAGCCACCTCTACCCGGTGCTGACCGATGTGCAGCGGGAGCGGATCAAACCGATGCGGATCTTGCTGGTCGATGACTCCTCGGTCGCCCGCCGTCAGCTGATGGCGGCGCTGGACTACATCAATATCCCCTATGAGGTCTGCACCAATGGAAAGGATGCGCTGGCCCTGATGCAAGAGCGGGCGAGCCAGAAGACCCCGATCGACATTCTGGTGAGCGATATCGAGATGCCGGGGCTAGATGGCTATGAACTGGCCTTCGAAGTACAGAGCGACAGCAAACTGGCGGGGGCCTATATCATCCTGCACACCTCGCTCTCCAGCGAGATCAGTGTGGAGCGGGCCCATCAGGTGGGCGCCCATGAGGCGCTGACCAAGTTCGAAGCCAACGAGCTGATCCAGGCCATGCTGCGTGGCGCCGAACATCACGATCGCCTGCTGAAATAGGCCAATCACTGACGGGAGGAACACTCCTCCCGTCCTCCTTATCTTCGACCCAGACCGACTGACCCCATGCTGACCGAAAGCCACTTCCATGCCCCCTGGTGGGCCCGCAATCCTCATCTGCAGACCATATTGCCCAAATGGCTGCGCCGCACACCTGCCCGCTTTGTGGCCGAACGGTTTGAACTGCCGGATGGGGACTTTGTCGACCTCGCCTGGAGCGGGGAGGTCAATCTTGACGAGCAGCCGTTGGTGGTGGTGTTTCATGGGCTGGAGGGGAGCATTCACTCCCACTATGCCAAGGGATTGTTCGCCCATTTGCAGCAAGAGGGCAGAGAGGCAGTGCTGATGCACTTTCGCGGCTGCAGTGGCGAGCCCAATCGCCACCTGCAGGCCTATCACTCCGGCGCCATCGGTGACGCGCAGGAGCTGCTTGCCGAACTGAGCCAGCGCTTTCCGGGCAAACCACTGATTGCTATCGGCTTTTCACTTGGTGGCAATATGCTGGTCAATCTGCTGGCACGCGCCTGCCCTGACACTCTGAAGGCCGCGGTGGTGGTTTCGGCCCCGCTGCAACTGGCGAGCTGTGCCGAACGGGTCAATCAGGGTTTCTCGAAGGTCTATCAAAACTATCTGCTACGCACCATGCGCCGCAATCTGCTCAGCAAGATCAGCCATCAGCAGCAAGCGAGTGAACGCTGGCAACCCCGCCAAGTGGAGCAGATTGCCACCCTGCGTGATTTCGACGAGCAAGTCACCGCGCCACTGCACGGCTTTCACAGCGCCAGTCACTACTACCAGAGCTGCTCCGGCCTGCCGCTGCTGCGCCAGATCCCAATCCCGACCCTGGTCATCCACGCCGCCGACGATCCCTTTATGTCACACGCCGTCATCCCCCGGCCGGAGCAGCTCTCGCCTCACGTGCGCTATGAGCTGAGCCAGCGCGGCGGCCATGTCGGCTTTCTGCACGGCACGCCCTGGCGGCCAAAGTTCTGGCTGGATGAACGGATCAGTCGCTGGATTGCCGAACAGAGTCACTCTGCGACACAGAACTGATTGCGCCCCAACGCCTTGGCCCGATAGAGCGCCTGATCGGCACGATCCAGCAGTTGGCTGGCGTTTTCGTCGCCCCTGATACTGGCAATCCCCTGACTCACCGTCACCCAGGGAGCCACATCAGAGGCCAGGTGTTCCAACTTCAAACAGGCCAGCCCCTCCTGAAGCCGCTGCGCAACGCATAAGGCCGCTTTGCTGTCGGTATCTGGCAGCAACAGCACAAATTCTTCACCACCGTAACGGGCAACCAGATCGGTAGAGGGGCGCACCGAGCGGTTAAGCACTTGTGCCACCTCCTTGAGACAAATATCCCCCGTCTGGTGGCCGTAGTGGTCGTTGAAACGCTTGAAATAGTCCACATCGATCAAGATGAGTGACAGCGGCGTCCCCTTCTCACAGCCACACGCCAGCTCTCGCTCCAACTCGATATTGAAGTGACGCCGGTTGGCAACACCGGTCAGCGGGTCCTGCTTGGCGAGCGTATCCAGACGCCGCAACAGGGCCAGATTCTCATGCTCTCTGACGATAGCCAGCTCAAACCAGCGATTCAGGATCCGCCGGCCAACCTCCAACGCAATGACGCCAAACAGTACTCCCAGCAAAAATATCTGGTGAAAATCGACCAGCAAAAAGAGCTCGAGCCCAACCCCCACCGTCATGGGGCCAAACAAATAACCGTAAAACACCTTTCGGTCGGGGTAAAAAGCAATCAGAGCGGCCAGCAGATTGAGTCGCATGATCCCGTTGGCATAGCTAAGGCCGCCACGCAGCTCAACCTGCCCCAAGGTATAAATGTGCAAGGTCCAGAGCCCACCCCACAGCAGCATTGTCACGGCCGCGACTCGCAGCCAGAGATGATCCGAAAGGTGATCGCACAGCAAGCTGACAACCGGAAGCAGGATCAGCATCACCATCACCAGCCCGACTTCACTTTGAAAGCGCCACGGGAGAGCGTTATCACTGGCCAGCCCAACCTGGCTGTACACTTCGTAGCGGATTGTCAGAAACAGCACCATCAGCCAGTTCAGCAACCAGAACCACACCATACCGCGACTAATCGCTTGCCGGCGCGCCTGCGCCAGATGGTCCACCAGGGTTAACGGCGAGCGGCGCTGCTCTTCAGACAACATGTCTCAGACTCCGGTGAAAAAATAAAAATTGATTGCATTCGTACGATTCAGCACAACAATAGCCCGATGGTTATATCTTTTTGCATCGAGAGCACTTCATGATCATTCCTTGGCAAGAGCTGGATGCCGACACCCTGACCAACCTGATCGAGCATTTTGTGCTGCAGGAGGGGACCGAATATGGTGAACAAGAGATATCACTTGGCACCAAAGTCGAGGAGGTGCGCAACCAATTACAACAAGGTAGGGTGGTCATCGTCTACAGCGAACTGCATGAATCCGTGAACATAGTGATGAAAGATCGCTTCATCGAGCCATCTTGACCAAACCGGAATCCGGACCCTATAACGGAACTCCCAAGGAAGAGAGAATCCCATGTCGGCCAAGCACCCAATCATTGCAGTCACCGGCTCGTCCGGTGCTGGCACCTCCACCTCGACCAATGTCTTTCGCTCCATGTTTGATCAACTGGGATACACGGCGGCGGTAGTGGAAGGCGACAGTTTTCACCGTTACACCCGCCCCGAGATGGATGTGGCAATCCGCAAAGCTCGCGAACAGGGGCGCCACATCAGCTATTTTGGCCCCGAAGCCAATGACTTCGGCCTGCTGGAAAGCTTTTTCCAAGGCTATGGTCAGGATGGCACCGGTCAATACCGTCGCTACCTGCACAGCTTCGACGAAGCGGTGCCCTTCAATCAGATGCCAGGCACCTTTACCCCTTGGCAGAATCTGCCGAGCGATACCGACCTGCTGTTCTACGAAGGGTTGCACGGTGGCGTGGTCACCGAGGATCACAACGTGGCACGCCATGTGGATTTCTTGATTGGCGTAGTGCCCATCGTCAACCTGGAGTGGATCCAGAAGCTCATTCGCGATACCTCGGAGCGCGGCCATTCACGCGAGGCGGTCACCGACTCCATCGTCCGCTCCATGGACGACTACATCAACTTCATCACCCCGCAATTCTCGCGCACCCATATCAACTTCCAGCGCGTCCCGACGGTGGATACCTCCAACCCCTTCAGCGCCAAGGTGATCCCGAGTCTGGACGAGAGTATGCTGGTGATCCGGTTTCGCGGCATCAAGCAGGTCGATTTCCCCTACTTACTGTCGATGATCGACGGCTCATTTATGTCGCGGATGAACACCATAGTGGTACCGGGTGGCAAGATGGGCTTTGCGATGGAGCTGATCCTCAAACCGCTCATCCAGCAACTGCTCGAAACCGGCAAAATAACCTGACACAAAGGAGCTCACAATGCGGTTTGCCTCTCTCTCTGTGGTGCTGCTTGCCCTGCTGGGCGGTTGCAGCAGCGGACCGTCAGCCCCCACGCTGGAAGCGGGCACCATGGTGGTGCGCTCGCTGGGTAGCTGGAACTATGGCGCTACCCCGCGCTATGCCCTGGCAGAGCAGTACCAATTTGCCGGCGAGCGAGCGGAAGGGTGGCTGGAGCCGATGCAACAAGCCGTCAACCAGCAGCTCAACAGTCGGGGTTGGCAGAGCGTGCCCCTTGCTGAAGCGGATCTGTGGGTGGCCATCGGCGTGGCGGGTGGCAAGGATATCAGCGATAGCCAGATTTTTGCCCGTCTCGGCATGAGCCCCGGGGTACAAGCCTCGCCCGATGAGCGCAAGGGCACCCTGGTCATTGTATTGCTAGACAGGAAAACCGAGAAAGCAGTCTGGGGCAGCGTCATCTCACTGGCCAGCGATGTCACCATTGCCGATAGCGAGCGGCAGGCACTCAGCCAGCAACTGGCAGCCAAACTGCTGGGGTCAGTGCCGACTCACTGATGTTGCCGCCATGGCATCCCCCTCGATTGCCAGCCAATAAAAAGAGCGACTTGCCGCATGACAAGTCGCTCTTTTTGATCTGCCCCCCTCGCCAGAACAGGGGCAAAGGGGTGGCAACGCCGCGAACTATTTCAACTTGCAGGTCAGCAGAGTCACCCCTTTCTGAGTCAGCAGCGCCTGCTTGTCCTGATTCCAGAAGGTGGTCACGCTGTCGGAATATTTGGCACCAGACTCCGACTCTACCCGTCCCAGCTTGTGGTAGACCCCGGCATAAGGGAACTGCACCATGTCCGCCTGGGCATCATAAGTAATGGCTAGCAACTCTTCACCACACTGATACTGGCTGTATTGATACTGGGTTGGCTGTGGACTACTGGAACAGGCAGCCAAACCCAGCAGAGGAAGCAGAGCGATCAAGTTCTTCATTGCACTTTCCTTATGTAATGGTCTTAAGTGATGGCCGTGCGCCATGGTGTATTGAACCAAACAATCGTCAGTTATCAGGCTTCAACAATTTGATAACTATGGGTAATTTGTACCGCTTTTTCCAACATCAGGGAAACAGAACAGTATTTATCCATCGACAGCTCGACGGCTCTGGCAACTTGCTTATCTGCCAATCCCTTGCCAGTCACCACAAAGTGCAGATTAATCTTCTCAAAAACCCGGGGCACACTCTCCACTCGCTCGCCAGTAACATCGACATGACACGCGCTCACCGGCTGACGAGCTTTCTCCAGAATAGAAACCACATCGATGGAGCTGCACCCTCCTACCGCCAGCAGGATCATCTCCATCGGGCTGGCTCCCGCCCCCGGGTTGGTCCCATCCAGGATCACCTGATGGCCTGATTCGCTCTCCCCGACAAATTTCATGCCCTCTACCCAGCTGACCTTGGCTTTCATCTCACTTCCTCTGGTTGTTAACGTTGTGCTCGTGGTTCACCTAGCATACCCCAGCCACCGTACAGGCCGCATCCTATCGCCTGTTGGATGACCTTCTGGTCAATGAGTTAGGGGGTTAATAGATCAAAATCAACATCTCCCCACCCCATCTTCCCTAGAATGGCGGAAGCGGCGCAGCAGGCATTACTCAAAGGGCTCTTTCAAAAACCCGCAAAGCCTTGTCAGCACAGGCAAAGGCTCTTATCCTACTGCGACTAATACAAGGAATGGCAAGATTGGCAGCTTGCCCGGACGCACAAGTCCATAAAAAGACACTACAGAGGAATTCTCATGGTTATTGGCAAACCGCAAAGCGATCCCACCCTGGAATGGTTCTTGTCGCACTGCCACATTCATAAGTATCCCGCCAAGAGCACCCTGATCCATGCGGGTGAAAAAGCGGAGACCCTCTACTACATCGTCAAGGGCACTGTGGCCGTCTTGATCAAGGACGATGAGGGCAAAGAGATGATCCTCTCCTATCTCAACCAGGGCGACTTCCTGGGCGAAATGGGGATGTTCGAAGAGAACGAGAATCCGGAGCGCTCCGCCTGGGTTCGCGCCAAGGGTTCCTGCGAAGTCGCAGAGATCTCCTACAAGAAGTTCCGTCAGCTGATCCAGGTCAACCCGGACATTCTGCTGCGTCTCTCTGGCCAGATGGCCAAGCGCCTGCAACACACCAGCCAGAAAGTGGGTAACCTCGCCTTCCTGGATGTGACCGGCCGGATCGCCCAGACCCTGCTGAACCTGGCCAAACAGCCGGATGCCATGACTCACCCTGATGGCATGCAGATCAAGATCACCCGTCAGGAGATCGGCCAGATCGTTGGCTGTTCCCGTGAAACCGTGGGCCGCATCCTCAAGATGCTGGAAGAGCAGGAGCTGATCTCCGCTCACGGCAAGACCATAGTGGTATTCGGCACTCGCTGATAACCCATCCACAGGCCTGACAAAGGCCTCGGGATAAAAAAGGCTGCTACGGCAGCCTTTTTTGATCCTCTCCCCTATAATGCCGAACGCCCTTCCCCGTTCCGGCGTTCGCCAAGAGAGTTCCTATGCATCTTCAATGTCCACGTTGCCGCAGCCCGCTTCATCTGCATGAGGCGTCCAAGGGACGCTATTGCGACAACAAACACCATTTCGATCCGGCACCGGAAGGCTATCTGGATCTTATCCCCGGCAAAAAGAACCCCAAAGACAGCGACAGTCGTGCTCTGATGCGGGCCAAACACCACTTTCTTGAAGCAGGCCACCAACTGCCGCTGGTGGAAGCCATCACGACCATGCTCGCTCCGCTTCCCCCACAAGAGTTGATCCACTTGGGATGCGGTGAAGGCTATTACTGCCGTGCGCTGTCAACGCGACTTCCCGGCTGGCAATTTGCCGGTATCGATATCGCGAAAAACACCATCTTCGCCGCCAACAAGGCACAGCCAGACGCAAGCTTTGTCATCGCCGATCCGACCAGAGCTCCGCTGCAACCCGGTAAGGCCCAGGTATTGCTGGTCAACGATCTCAAGATCAAGAGTGAACAACTGGCCAACTGGCTTGCCCCTGGCGGCTACTTGCTCTATCTGCAGCCAGGTCCACGTCATCAGTGGCAACTCAGGATCAGTCTGAACCCGGTGAGCATGGAACATCCCCTTAGCTGGCCCACTCTGGCAGGGCTGACTGCGCTGGGACAACAACGCTGCCAATTTTCTCTCGCGCTGGATCAATCCATGCGCAGCTTTATTCTGGACACCAGCCGCCTCGGCTGGCGCGCTACCGGCGAACAGCGGCATGCCTTTATCCAGCAAGGTCCGGATGAGCTGGAGCAGGATCTGCTGCTGACCCTGTGGCAAAAACCAGCCTGAGATCTGACAACCGGTGGTCACCTGACAACAGGGTGACCACTAAATGAAAAATTAATTCATTGATTATTAAATAAAAAAATATCCATCTCCCTGCCACACACCATGATGACTATTTTGTCATCAGCCGGTAACCCACCCCTGATTCAGCTCCAGTCAAGGTTAGGCGCTCTACCTTGTCCCCATCGGTTCAATCCCGATCAAACTAACAAAGACCGGAACAGGTCCAAGTGTTTACATCAGAGGAATAAAGCATATGAAGAAGTCTGCACTGACTATTGCCATCTCCAGCCTGCTGCTGGCGAGCGGCGCCCATGCTGCTACCGTTTACAACCAGAACGATACCAAGCTGGATATCGGTGGCCGTGCTCAAGGCATGTACTACGGTACTGACGACAACGGTTCCGAAGGCGATCAGAGCTATTTCCGTGTAAACATGCGCGGTGAGACCAAAATTGCCCCCGAGATGAAAGCATTCGGCTTTGCCGAGTACAACCTGCCGGCCTCCGGCTCCGACAACGATGAGCTGCGTTATGCCTATGCCGGCATCAAGCATGACCGTTTCGGCGCATTCAGTTACGGTCGTCAGGATGGCCTGTTTGGCATCGTGAACGACTACACCGACGTCCTGCCCGAGTGGGGTGGTGACGGCCTGGGCAAAGGCACCGAAGTATTCGGTACCGGCCGTACCAACGGCGTTGCCAAGTACGTGTTCACCCAGAACGGTTTGACCCTGGGTGCCCAGTTCACTGGTAACAATACTGCCCAAAATTCAGATCGTTCACTGACCTCTTGGAAGAAAGGTTCCAAAGAAGGTTTTGCCGTAGCTGCATCCTACGATTTCGCTATGGGCTTGGGTCTGTCTGCTGCTTATAACCAGGCTGGCAAAACTGCAGACCAGGTTAAATTCGCCTCTTTCGGCGCTGACAGCGATGCCAAATTGATGGGCTTCGGTGCCAAATATGCTGTCGGTGACCTCTACCTAGCTGCAACTTATGCTCACGGTGAAGATCACATCTTCGTCAAAAACGGCTATGCCGAGAAGAGCGACGGTTACGAAGCTGTTGCCCAGTACACCATCGGCAAGTTCAAGCCCTCTCTGGCTTACCTGCGCACTGACGTGAAGAATGATACCAACGTCAGCTTCGATGACACCCTGACCGAATACGTCTCTATCGGTGCCTGGTACAACTTCACCGACAACTTCAACGCCTATGTTGATTACAAGGTCAACCTGCTGGATTCCGTTGGTAACTCTACCAGCAAGCTGGGCCAGAACACCGACGACGTAGTGGGTGTTGCCCTGCAGTACAACTTCTAAGAAATTGGAAGTTAGTTATACCCTGTGAAACCAATGTCTACTGTTTGAATTACTTCCGGCCGCTCTGCGGCCGGTTTTTTTATTGCTCCTTTTCAGCACCTTGCATATAACTATCGAGCGGATTGATGGCAATATCCGCACCTTTGGCAGGGAGTGACAAGGAGATATTCACGGATGAGACAAGCGAGCGG
The DNA here is from genome assembly GCF_041929505.1 of Aeromonas sp. MdU4. NCBI lineage: Bacteria > Pseudomonadati > Pseudomonadota > Gammaproteobacteria > Aeromonadales > Aeromonadaceae > Aeromonas > Aeromonas sp. MdU4. The sequence goes on from NZ_JBHFMW010000021.1 coordinate 208,486, forward strand.
GAACATAAACTGGCAACGCGGGTGGCTGCTGTTGCCACTGCTGTTGATATCGCTCATCTGGAGCAGCACGGCAGATGCCAGCTGGGATCAGAGTCTCTATCGTCAGCTGGGTCTGGCGGGTAAACTCGACAAACAGACCTTCCGCCAGGCAATCAACAGTTATCAAACCGTACGCCACAAGCGCAAATCCATTCTCACCATCATTGACTACAGCAAACCATCTACCCAGCGCAGGCTGTTTGTCATCGATATGCAACGCCACAAACTGCTCTATCACACCTGGGTCAGCCATGGCCGCAACTCTGGCGAACTGGCCGCCAACACATTTTCCAACCAGCCGAACTCCATGAAAAGCTCCCTTGGGGTATATCGTACGGCGGAGACATATCTCGGCAAACACGGCTACTCGCTGCGGCTGGATGGCCTTACTCCCGGCCAAAACAGCAATGCCCGCAAGCGGGCTATCGTGGTGCATGGTGCCACCTATGCAAGCCCGAACCATCTGCGCAAATATGACAAATTGGGGCGCAGCTGGGGCTGCCCGGCTCTGCCTCAAGAGCAGGCCAGAGCCATCATAGATACCATCAAAGGGGGGAGCGTCATCTACGCCCACGGTTAGCCAACAGAAGGCCAGCAGTCGCTGGCCTTGTTTATGATGCTTATCGTACCAAACGGGTGACGCTATTGACGCACCACCAGGACCGGGCAAGGCGCATGACGCACCACGGATTCGGCCACACTGCCGACCAGCAGATGGCTGATCCCTGAGCGGCCGTGGCTGCCCATGACGATCAGATCGACTTCATCATCCTTGGCCTGAATAATGATTTCATCTGCCGCCCGGCCAAAGCGGATATCAAAACTGGCAGACATGGGCAGCGTAGCAATCAACTCTTTCAGCTGGGTTCTAGCCTGGCGCTCCATTTCGTGAGTAATTTCCACCGCGGTCATATGCAGGATCTTGTAGCTGTCAAAGCCGTGCAGTTGATCCACGATGTGAACCAGTTTGAGCTGGGCCTGATGGCTCTGCGCCATAAATACGGCATAGTCGAGCACCGCCCGGGACATTTCGGAAAAATCGACAGGACAAAGCAGAGTTTTGATGGATGGCATAATGCAGTCTCCTCTACTGATTTGGGTACTATTTGAATCTTTTCCCAATCATAACAACTCGACTACAAATAACTCTCGACCCTGTCGCAAAATGAGCATCAGATATTTTCTGTACACCGTCACTAACAGTGCCATGGTATAAAGTAGGTAATCAGTTTCTTATTTCTCTACTTGCGAGAGGCCGGTTCTAACCATGCTGCGCATCGGTTGTCTGTTGCTTTGTTGTTTGTTCGGTGCGGTGAACAGCCGCGCAGAATCAATCCAGGTCTATTGCGATGACTGGCCCGGCTTTTGCCAACAGTATGGCAAGGGGGTCTATCTTGATCTCGTTCGCGCTATCTACCAACCCCATGGTTATCAGGTCATCTACCATATCGTACCTTACAAGCGAGCGCTGGCGGTGATTGCTCAGCAAGGAGGGGATATGGCGATGGGGGTTTATCTGGGTGAAGTCGATGGTGTGCAACAGCCCCGCCATCCAGCCTCGGCCGATGACCTGACCGTATTGATGCTCAAACAATGGCAACCACAATGGCAGGGTGAGTCCAGTCTGCAGGGACAATCTGTTCTATGGCAACGTGGCTGGGCCTTTGATAAATATATTCCGGTCACCATGCAGTGGCATGAAGTCGACAGCCATGAAATGGCCCTGCAACTGCTCGGTAAAGGCCGCTATCGCTATTACCTGACCGCCGGCGTACTCTACGCGGCGGATAAAACACCAGCCAACATGTACCGTGCCTTTCTGCGCTGGATCCCGACATATCCCATCTTTGCCGACACTGCACAGGGTCACAGGCTACGGCAACTGTGGGATCAAGAGATGGTCAAGTTGATTAGCCACGGCACCCTGGCTGATATTTATCGACGCAATCAGCTCTATGACTACTATCGCGGTTTTATCGAGGAGCAGGAAAAAAAGGTCCGATCTGATGACCATTAATGCAGTGATAGAGGAAAGAAATTAAGTATCTCGACGCTTGGCCGATAAGGGGTTAATTAATCGAATTAATTAACAATAACGGGAGCCAGCATGCAGATTTCCTTACCCCCCTCAGCCATCGGTCGCAATGAAACGGCAGCCAGTGACAACAATCACTCTGGTGAACCCCAAGGAAAAATTGCGCAATTACAAGCCAAGGCGGCGAAAATTCAAAAACAGATCAGTAACCTGACAAAACCTAATGGGGATGATGCGCCAACGGATAAAGAGTCAGCAAAGCTGCGACAAGAACAGATAAAAGTGCTGCAACAGCAGCTGGCAGTGATCATGGCTGAAATTGCTCGCTTGCAGGCTGACGCAGCCAAGAAAGAGGGATCAGCCAGTAAAGAACAAGAGACACCCGCAGTCACCACATCCAGCAACTTGCCACTGAACAGCACTTTTTCCATTACTGTGTAATTATCCATCGCCACACCACGATTCAGGGCTGTCGATATCCCTTTGCCAGCCGGTCATAGAGGATCACATTGACCGAAGCGGCCAGATTCATACAGCCCTGAGTGGGTACATAGACCACATCTTTCACCGCTCCGTAGCGCGCAGGATCCAGGGTGCCATCCTCTGGCCCGAAGATATAAAACGCCCGCTCGGGGTGAACGTAGTCAGGGAGTGGTGTGGCCCCCTCTATCAGGTCGACCACCACCGGGACACACCCCTGTGGGATAAACGCCAGCAGATCATCCACCCCGAGCAGCGGGATCTTCTCCACCATCTGCTTGGTATCGGTGACAAAGCGGCGCGCCAGCTCGAAACGGTTGCCGGTGTAGTAAACCTCGTCCACGCCGTAGCAACCGGCAGCACGCATCACGGCACCGACATTCTCCGGGGACTTGGGATTAACCAGCCCGACACAGCAGAAGCCTCGCTTTTCCATCATTTCTCCTTATGTTACGGCGGCCATTATAAGCAGCAATGGTGAATGCCGTCGTCCATCACACGCAAACTCGACACAGCCAATCAATAGTGACGATTTTTTGTGCGCAACCAGACATTTTTTATACAAACCGATAGATGAAAAACGTTTTTCAGCAATACTAGACAAACGTTTGTAAATGGATGTTTGTCTATGACTGAGCGTGAACAAGAGATCCTCGCCCTGTTGCGGCAGGACCCCATGATTGCCCAGCAGGATCTGGCCGATCGCCTCGGCATCAGCCGTTCTGCACTGGCCAGCCATATCTCCAGCCTGATCCGGCAGGGATATGTGCAAGGCAGAGGGTATGTACTGCGAGAAGGCCCCTACGTCGTGGTGATCGGGGGCGCCAATATGGATATTTGTGGTACCAGCCACGACAACCTGCTACTTGGCGATTCCAATCCGGGCAAGGTACGCACCTCGGCGGGCGGCGTCGGCCGCAATATCGCTGAAAACCTGGCCCGCCTGGGCAGCGATACCCGGCTGCTGACCGCGGTCGGCAACGACCAGTATGGTCACCATCTATTGGAAGTGAGCCAGCGCGCTGGCGTTGATGTACGCCAGACCCTGGTGCTCGACGGCCATACCACCTCCAGCTACCTCAGCCTGCATGACGGTAGCGGCGAAATGAGCTGCGCCATCAACGATATGGCCATCATCGAGCAGCTCACCCCTGCCCGCCTGACCCCACTCGGCGGCTTCCTCACCGGTGCCAGACTCTGGGTGCTCGATACCAATCTGGCCATTCACACCCTTGACTGGCTGTTCGAGCGGCAGGGGAATCACGCCATCTTTGTCGATACCGTCTCGGTAGCCAAGGTGGAGAAGATCCGCCCCTGGCTCGGCAAGATCCACACCCTCAAACCCAATCGCAGCGAGGCCGAGCAGCTGTGCGGCATGACTATCGCCGGACCCGAAACCTGGCCCATGGCCGCGGCTTGGTTCCACCGAGCCGGGGTCAAGCGGCTGTTCCTCAGTCTAGGTGAACAGGGGATCTTCTACAGCGATGGCGAGCAGCAGGGCCACCTGCCTGTGCTGGGCAGCCCGGTGCTCAACGTCACCGGTGGCGGGGATGCCTTTATGGCCGGCCTTGCCCATGCTTGGCTACAGGAGTTCGACATCGCCCAGACCACCCGCTTTGCCCTGGGCTGCGCCGCCCTCACCGTCAATTGTTCCGATACCGTTTTTTCCGGTCTCAGCAAGACCGCCGTTGACCGCATACTGGAGGAGTACTCATGCTGAACGCTTACCTCGATATCCAACCGGAAGTTGCTGCCGCGCTGGCCGCAGGCAAACCGGTCGTCGCCCTCGAATCCACCATCATCTCCCATGGCATGCCCTATCCGCAGAACGTGGAGACGGCCCGTCAGGTGGAACAGGTGGTGCGCGATAACGGCGCTATCCCGGCCACCATCGCCATCCTCGACGGCCGCCTCAAGGTGGGTCTCGATGCGGGTGCACTGGAAGCGCTCGGCCGGGCAGGCCACAGCGTGACCAAGTGCAGCCGCCGAGACATTCCGTTCGTGCTGGCGCGCAAAGGGATGGGGGCCACCACGGTCGCCTCCACCATGATCATCGCCGCCATGGCGGGGATCCGGATCTTTGCTACCGGTGGCATTGGCGGGGTACATCGTGGCGCACAGGAGAGCTTCGACATCTCCGCCGATCTGCAGGAGCTGGCGCAAACGCCGGTGGCCGTGGTCTGTGCGGGGGCCAAATCGATCCTCGATATCGGGCTGACGCTGGAATATCTGGAGACCCAGGGCGTGCCGGTCATCGGCTATCAAACCGACGAACTGCCCGCCTTCTACACCCGCGAGAGCGGCTTCAAGGTCGATTACCGGCTGGAGAGTCCGGCCGCCATCGCCGAGGCACTGCGTCTCAAGTGGGAGCTGGGGCTGGCTGGTGGCGCCGTGGTGGGCAATCCGATCCCCATGGAGCATGCCATGGCCAAAGCCGATATTGATGCCGCCATTGCCCAGGCACTGGGTGAGGCGGATGCGCAGGGGATCAAGGGCAAGGCTTCAACCCCCTTCCTGCTGGCCCGCGTCTGCGAGTTGACCGGCGGCAATTCGCTGGCGGCCAACATCCAGCTGGTGCTGAACAACGCGGCGCTTGGCGCCCGCATCGCTGCCGCACTCTGATAGCACGCCCTGTGCAAGAGGGAGGCATATTGCCTCCCTCTCCCTTTTGCCTTCATGATGGAGCGCCATGACACTCCATCCTCCCAACCATGATGTGGTTGGTGGCTGACTGATCCTCAGCGATCCCGGTTCAGGGCGATGAGCTTGTCGAGCACCACCTCCCCATCGGCCCGCAAGCCGTTGTGCTCATACTCGTTGGTGATCCAGGCGCGGCTGTTGCCAAGACCGCGCAAGGTCTCGCGGCTATAGTCAAACTCCACGTACATATCCTCGGCGTAGACGGCGCAGGCCACCGGCACCTTGTTGCGGGCCAGCTGGGCCGGATCATAGAGCGGCCCCCAGTCAGCCTTGCTGGCTAACAGATGAGCCGCCTCTTTCAGAGGTAGCAACTCGCGGAACTGCTCGAACATCCAGGGGAAGATCATCTCGCCGGTAAAGGCGAAATCCTTGCCGGGGGCCCAGCTCACCGCAGGAAACTCCCCTCTGACCCGCTCAGCGGCCCAGCGAGTCGCCTCTCCTTCGGCGTAGATAGCTTCGTGCAAGATGGCGAACAGCGGATTGGTATTGAATGGCTGCATACTCTGCACCTGGTAGAGGAAGGCCGGGTTGATCTGCTCTCCGATAAAGGCCTCTTCCAGCAGATAGTAAAGCGCCTCGAAGGCGCCCGTGGCGCCCAGATCCAGCCCTTGCTGCTGGAACTGCTCCACGGTCAGACGCTGACCGTTGGGCAGCCGGACATCGTGCTGGTGCAGATGGTTGGCCAGCCGGTTGGCAATGGCCTGAGCATGAGGGAAACGGGTAAAGAAGGAGCGATTCTTGTCGGCCACCCGCTGATAGGTGGCGCGGTAGACCTCTTCTGCACTGCGGCCAATCGGCGCGATGCCGCCGGTGATATAGACCTCCCGCAGACTGTCGGGGAAGAGCGAGAGGTAGGTCAGGCAGCAGAAGCCGCCAAAGCTCTGGCCCAGCAAGCTCCAGCGATGATTGGGGCTCAGATCCTGCCGGATAAACTCGGCATCCTGCACTATGCTGTCGGCGCGAAAATGGCTGAGGTAGTGCGCCTGCTCGGCTGGCGTCATGGTGGCCATATCGCGGCCGTGAACAGGGCTCGACATGCCGGTGCCACGCTGATCGAGCAGCAGCACTCTGAACTCCTGCAATGCACGCTTGAGCCAACCACTATTGGCCGTGGGACGTGGCGCACCAAAACCTGGCCCCCCTTGCAGGAACAACAACCAGGGCAACTTCTCATCGAGCTTGTCTTTACGGCAGAGAGTGCGGGCAAACAGGGTCAGGCTTTCGCCATCCGGCTCGTCGTGATCGAGAGGGACGGTAAAAAAGTGCGGCTCGCAGTGGATGCCGTCCAGTACGTAGTGCAGTGGGCTGCTCATCTTGACTCTCTCCATGTCGACGTCGGAATAGGTTCAGCCCATCTTAGCCTTGGTCGCCAGCCGGGTCATGCCGCTTTTTGTGAATGTGGAGGCAGGTTCAAATGGTGTAGAAAAGTATTAAATCACCCTGTCGGGAAGAGGGGGATGACTTGCTGAATTATTCTCTTGGCCAGGAGATTGACGCCATGCAGTCATTAAACAAAGATGGCTCGCCTGCACAGGAGTGCAGCCATTCAGGCCGTCAAAATGGATAAGGGAACGTGATGAAACCGAAGTGGATCAGGGCCGGAAAAAGAGAGAAAAAACCATGCCCTGGCAGCATGTTGCAGACCGGAATGCTGCTGTTCAGCGCAACCTGTGGCGCGACGCTCTTTTTAGCCGCCTGCAACGGCAACTAGAAATGAAAAAGCCCGCTCGATTGAGCGGGCTTTTCGAATTTGGCTCCTCCTACTGGACTTGAACCAGTGACATACGGATTAACAGTCCGCCGTTCTACCGACTGAACTAAGGAGGAATTTTGGTGCCCAGAGACGGAATCGAACCGCCGACACGGGGATTTTCAATCCCCTGCTCTACCGACTGAGCTATCTGGGCAACGGCGCGCATTAAACCCTTTCCAGCGCAGCGTGTCAACCAGGATGAGATGATAAAAAGCGTGTTCGCTCAACAACTGAACGCAACGGATGGTTATTGGCCATTTTTGGGTAAAAACCGGCCTCACCATCACCAATCTGTTGTGCCTCAATCACCAAACAGCAGGAAATCTCCTCTTCTCGAGATCTGCCGCATTGAGCCGGATGCACTCTGCGAGTATGCTTTGCCGCAATGATACCGCCTGGAGGCAACATGAGTCTGAATATGCAAGAGTGGCGTGATGAGACCACCGAGATCGTCAACGAGCTGCTGGCCGATGGCAGCAATCCTGATGCGGATTACGACATCGAGCACCACTTCGCCTGCCAGGATTTCGACCGTCTGGAAAAAGCAGCGGTTGACCTGTTCAAGGCCGGTTTTGAAGTGACCGATGCCGAAGAGATGGAGCTGGATGACGGCGCCACCATCTTCTGCTTCGATGCCACTATCGAGTGCAAGCTGAATGTCGAAGCGATCGTGGCTGACATTGCCAAGATGCTGCCCATCCTGGAAAAATACGGGGTGGATTACGATGGTTGGGGCACCTACTTCCAGGATTGATCCTGCCTCCATCGTAAAACAATAAGGCCACAGCAAGGTGGCCTTATTGTTTTTACTACGGCGTCATGCCAGATAACGACTGGCAAATTCACCCGGTGGCAACGGCATGCTGAACAAATACCCCTGCAACCGATCACAACCCGCTTCAGTCAACCACTGCTGCTGCTCAATCGTCTCTACCCCCTCGGCGGTGATACGGATCCCCAGTTCATGGCCCAAACCGATGACTGAACGGACGATGGCAGTAGTTGCCGTGTTATTCACCAGCCCTTGGGTGAAGCTGCGATCCAGCTTGAGGGTCGCGACCTGCAGGCGAGGCAAATACGCCAGCGAGCAGTAACCGGTACCAAAATCGTCGATGGCCAGCTGAAAACCCGCAGCAATCAGGTCGTCGAGATTGGTCTCAATCTCGTCAGCATTCTCCATCAGAACCCCTTCGGTGATCTCCAGCTCCAGCTGACTGGCCTTGAGCCCATGTCGTGCGATACAGGCCGTGACCAGCTCACACAGGGCCGGATCACGAAACTGTAGCGGTGAAAGGTTGATGGAGAGCATCATCTCCGGGCAAGCCGCCTGCCACTGCGCCAGCTGGGCACAGCCCTGCTCCAGCATCAACTGGCCAAGCTGGCCGATCACCCCCATCTCCTCTGCCAGCGGAATGAACTCGTCAGGAGAGATGGTCCCCAACTCGGGATGGGGCCAACGGCAGAGCAACTCGGCACCATGCAAACGATGAGTTCGCGTGCAGATGATGGGCTGATAAACCGCAACCAGCTGAGCCGACTTGATGGCAAGCGGCAACTGGGCTGCGATGAGCTGACGCCGCTGGAGCCGCGCCTGCAACTCGGGATCAAACAAAGTGCAGTACTGCTGCTGCAGCTTGCCCTGAGCCAACGCAGCTTCAGCATGACTGAGCAGCCGCTCGGCATCGCTCGCCCTGCCCTGAGCCAGGCCGAGAAACACCGGGATCTGGATGCGATGCTCTTCCACCTGATAGTGTTCCATCAACTGCTGTTGCAAATGCTGGCTCCATGCTGGTAGCGGCTCGTTGAATTCAGGCAGCAGCAAACTGAAGTCATCGGCAGCAACCCGGCAGAGCAGGGTTCGCGGTGGCACCAGTTGTTGCAGGCGTTTGGCGACCTGATTGAGTAACCGATCGGCAATCCGGATCCCGAAGCGATCGTTGATTTCACGAAAATGGTGCAGATCGACCAGCACCAGAGTGGCATTGCGTGGCCCAAGGTGGCGGCTGGTCTGTAAAAAACGGGACAACTTCAGCAGACCGGTCAGACTATCGTAGTGCTGCTCCTGCTGCAGTTGAGCCTGGGTAGTTCGCAACCCCGTGATATCGCGCCCCAACGTCAATATACCGAGCGAGTGACCATCACCATCAGGCACATCCACCCGGGTGATCTCCATATGCCGCCCCTGCCCTCTGGCATCCAGCAAACAGCACTCGCCATGACTCATCCCTTGAGGCGCAGCTAAACGGTAAGGGATCTGCTGACCCAGCACCTCTTCGGCACCCTGCCCGATAAAATCGAGAAATGCCTGATTACACTCCAACAACACACCATTATGGTCATCGAAACGGATCAGGTCGGGGATGGCATCCAGCAGAAATCGCTGTAGCAACTGCTGCTTTTTGACCGTTTCTTCGAGAGATTTGCGCTGGGCAATCTCGTTGACGATCCCGAACACGGCATATGCCTCACCCTGGCGGTTATACAGCGGCACCTTGTGGATTTCGACCCAACAGGTGTTGCCACCATTGTTGCAGTGCAGTTGCTGATAGATAAGGGGGACCCCACTCGCCAGCAACTGTTCATCCTCACCGCGAAACACATTACCCCAGGGCATGTCGGCATCCGTCTTGCCAACCACCTCGTCAGAAGATCCCAGTTTCGCTTCACGAACAAATATGCGGTTGGCAAACAGATAGCGCCCATGCTTATCCCGACAGAAGATACTCATTGGCAATTGGTCGATGATCTGCTGCAGCAGATCCGAAGTGAGCATGTTGGTCACAGGGGCGCTTATGGAGGAATTTCGAGCAAATCTATGATAGCAAACCGGTTTTGTAAAGCGTCCAAAAAAACCTCTCTCACCCGCCATACCGGATGTTTGCTGACAGCGATTGTCGCTCCGGTGATAATAGGCGCCGGTTGGCCAATGGCCGGATGATATGGACGAGAGAGAAGATGAAAAAGATTATGGGAGGCGCGCTGGCGCTGCTGCTGGTTGGTTGTGCGGGCGACAATAATGGTGGTGAGGCCTATCGCTACAACCCGCCGATTGCCAAAGCGACCAACAACACCCAGGAGATGGCAATTCCAGTGGATCTGGTCTGGGCTCGCGCCGAGAAGTGGTTCACCGATCACGGTCTCAATATCGAGAACAGCCAGCGTGGTTCCGGCCTGATGACCGCCAACGTCGAACACTCCGCCGACGGGCTGGAGTGGCTGGATTGCGGCACCATGGGCGCCAAAGTCGCACTGGGCAACCCCAATCTGCAGATCAACCTGATCATCACCCAGAGCGGCAACAGCAGCGTGGCAACCGTCAACGTCAAGGGCAACACAGAACTGTTCTTTGTTGAATCCTCAGGTGAGCGGGTTCCAGCCCCTTCTATCAAGCCGGTATGCGTCTCCCGCGGTTCTCTGGAACAGAGTCTGTTCGCCACCCTAGGCAACTGATTTATCTTCGCTTCAAAATAAAAAAGCGGCAGATTGCTCTGCCGCTTTTTCTTGCCCAAAACCGGGCTTATTTGTCGATGTCGAGCATATTGTTGTTCAGCATGTAATCGATCACCTGGTTTGCCGTTGTCCCTGACCCCCCAGTCAAACTGTCGAAGGTATGGTTCATCAGCACGATCTCTTGAGTGATGGGCGCAGCTGAGCCCTCTTTGACTTGCAAGTGCACGCCTTCGTTATCCTGGAATACCGAGAGCAGGCTCTTCAGATCGTTCTGGTTGCGAGACCCATCGTGATCCAGCAAATCGCTCAGATCCAGCTTGTCGCCTTCCGAAAGATTGACTGTACCCGACCCCTTGTTGAAGTCCATGATGTAATCCTTGGTCAGAGAGCCGGATACGGTATCCCCCTTGTTCCAGACAAAAGTATCTGCACCGCCGTCACCACGCATCACATCGTTGCCGAGCCCGCCGATCAGGATATCGCTCCCCAGACCGCCACGCAGCGCATCGTTGTGACTGCCGCCATCGATATAGTCGTCACCGGTACCACCAAACAGGATGTCGGAACCAGACTGCCCGTAGATCTTGTCATTGCCGCTACCACCATTGACCACATCCGCTTGCCGGCTACTGACATCAACACTCAGCAACAGACCGTCGCCATCGAGCATGGCATCAGTGCCAGACAAGCTGCCTGTCATGATGTGGTGAGCCTTGAGCTGAGCTACCGTCAGTTGCAGTGAATCATCGGTACCGAATCCATCTGCTCCGGTTTTGCCTGCATAGATCACATCGTTGCCGCTGCCAGTTTCGATATGGTCATTGCCTGCCCCCCCACTGACTACCTGATCGGCACTCCCTTTGTTGTAGCTGATACCGGTATGCACATGGTCTGTACCGCCGTTACTGGTGGTGACCTCGCCCAGCAGATTCCCACCAAAGGCAACATCCAGGCGATCAGGGTTAGCCGCATTTTCGCCATTGCGCACAACGATAGTGTCGTTGAGGTCGGTACCATCTACCGTCAGAGGCAGATGAACCGGAACCCCGTTGCTGTCCACCGGATTGACGCTGATGGTCAGAGTACTGTTGGTAGTGTCGCCATCGCCATCCCGCACGCTGTAGCTGAACACCTCGCGTGCATCAGCCGGGATTTGGCTGCCATTCTTGGTGACCTGATAGGTATAGGCACCGTTGGCCAGAATGGTCAGTACCCCGTACAGACCAACTACCTGGATACCCGCACCATTGGTATAGGTGGTCGAGCTGCTGCCGACTCCGTAGCCAATGACACTCAGACCACCATCAGCACCAGCAAGATCGTTGGCCAGCACATTGCCTGTGGTCTGTGGCAGCTGATAACCAGAACCCTCCACCAACTTGACGATCAGATCGAAGCTGCTGCTGGCATTTTCGTTGGTGTAGATAGTCTTCACCACATTGCCGCCGGTATCGCGGAAGCCCAGCACCTCGAGACTGTAGACCTTGCCTTCAAAGTTGAAGCTCGCGGTCGCAGTGCCGATGGTGATGATATCTCGCGGATCGGCCCCATCGTTTGGCGTTTCGTTGTGATTGAAGTTGATGGTGACAGTCACGGGAGTCACTCTCCCCATGGCATCAGTCACCGAGAACGTCGCCTTCATGGTTACAGCACTAATCGATGTACCGGAAGAGATCGGATAGTTGTAGTGGGTAAAGGTACCCAACTTGATCTCTTCATTGAGCGGAATCTGTCCATTCAGCGCAGCATCGTTGTCAGCGAATCCGTAGCCGGACTTATTACCGCTCGAGCCCCCCCAGCGGATCTGATCATTGGCCAAGTCGTTATCTGGACCATCGAAATACTCCAGATTCTTACCACCAACAACATTGATCCAGGACGCTTCAACACCGGAGAACTGGAACGAATCTACCACCACGTTAAGCGTGGCATCATCGACCACAGCAACCGGCACATCATCACGCACGGCAACATCGAAAGAGCCGGTAGCAGTGTCGGAACCAGCTTTGCTCACCTCGTAGTTCACAGTGAGACGCAACTCATCCTGACTGCTCAATACGCTGCTTTGACCATCCACAAGGTGGCTGAGCGGCTTGATCAGGGTGAAGGTATAGCTCGGCGGATTAGCGCTGTTGTCTACCGTTACGGTAAAGGCCACATTGGCCGGGTTGGTCCCGAAGTAACCTTTAAGACCCGCACCATCCTGCACCACATTCACGGGCTGCCCATCAATCCCGGTAATGCCGCTCAAGCCGGTAATGCTGACCAACTTGAGCTGAACGCCGGATACATTGCTACCATTGCCATCAGTAACCTGCAGCGATTGGGTAACCGAGAGCGGGCCGCTGGTCGGCGCCCCGACAGGCTCGGGCAAGCCGGCGTTGCCACCAGACAAACCATCCTCATCGACCAGACCGCCACCGAGCTGCACCGAGAGATCATTGTCGACTATGGTGCCGGTACCGGAAACGCCACCCACCGAGATCGCCAGCGTTTCGGTGAACTCGGGCAACGTGTCGTTTACCGTATTCAGCGATACAGTGAAACTCGATACTCCGGCAGGCACGGTTATCTTGCCGGTGGTGCTGTTGTAGGTCACCCCGTTGGTAAACTGCAAAGCTCCCCAATCAGTACTGCTGGCAGCATGAGCACCACTGCCAGCAATGGAGAGGCTGTACTCGGTCGCCACATTTGTCGCTCCGGTCAGGGTCACTAAATGTTGCAGAGCCCCCCCCTCAGTGGCGCTGGCATTCGATACACCCATTACATCGGGACGAACCAGCGGATTGACCGCAAAGCTGCCTTGCGAGCCATCACCGTCGCGATCGTAGGCTTTGAATGCAAAGTCAATGTCACCGTCAGCAGGGCGCTGCATCTCGGCATACTGGAAGAACTCCCATTTACCTGTTGCAGGCGTGAACTCCATCTTGAAGATCAGACTGCCATTGCTGTCCTTGCCAAGCAGGGTATTAGCCCCATCGGCGGTGATCGCGATAGCCAGACCGGCGACTGTCTTGAGGCCGGATTCGACCGTACCGGTGACCAGTTCGAAACGTCCTTTGCCATCAGCCCCCCACTGCGGATCGAGCGTGCCCGAACCATAGGCAATCGCCTGCGGGGTAGAGGAACCAAGGAACTCGATAGACTTGACAGTAAAGTCACTGTTGTCACCCCAGCTGGCCGACTTGCCGTTATCCGTCGCCTTGATCACCATGGTGTCAAAACCGCCCTGCTGAACCTGGAAGTTGGCAGCATAATCACCATTGGCAGCATTCGAGCTGAATGTCTGTGTTGCAACCAGTTTACCGTCGCGCCAGAACTCGACCACACCGCTCTCGAGTTCTCCACCATAGATCTTGCTGAACTCAATCTTGGCACCATATGCCACAGTGCCCGCATCCAGCTTGATCACCAACTCCTCGGATACACTCGAACCATCAGCAAATTTGCGGAAATCGATCTCATTATCAATGTTGTGATAAGGCGCACTCGTGCTCTTGACGCCTAGCCCGTCAACGGAGGCATTGACCTTGGCATCAACGAGTTTGGAGGAAATTGAAGACTCAAATCCCCGTGCCGTGATAGTGAATTTGCCCGCATCAATGCTGCCGCTATCCCCGACATACCCGGTCAGGCTGAACTTGCCGGTCAACACATCTGGGATGCTGGTTTTCACCAGAGAGACTGCCGCCATGTCACCAGCTACGGGGGAGTCGTCCTCGACCGTGATGGGCAGACTGCCGGTAGTGGTGGTCTTGCCATCCGATACAGTTACACCGATCTGGAAGTTGAGTACGTCTTCACTCCCCTTCACCGGATGATCAAGCGGAGCCTTGAGGGTCACATCATAGCTCCAGTCACCCTTGGTGCTACCAGTAGGAGCGGTCAACTTGACATCAATGACCGCCTTGTAGTCGGCACCGCCCTGCGTGCCGGTATAACCAGTCAACACCTTGGTAGCTGCATCCCAGCTCCACTGAACCGCAGCACCACCGGAAGTCAGACCCGCCGGCCCATTCAGGCTGATGGTGAGCATATCCTGGCTATCAACGTCGCCGACTGTAATCTTGCCGCTGGCAGTCACGTTATCAGTAGTGTCACTGTTGCCTGTCTTATCGGCAATACCGCCAGCAAGCCCCTCCTCGGAGACCACAACACCAGTGTCAATGATTAGAGTAGGCAGGTCGTTCACCGGGGTCACGGTGATGCTCAGGGTCGAGCTGTCGGTCGGACCCGAGCCGTCGGTCAGCACATAGGTGACCACCGGCACCGCGCCGTTGTAGTTGGCGGCCGGGGTGAAGCTGTACGCCCCGTTCGCCGCCAGGCTGAAGCTGCCCACGCCGGCAATGGTGTACACCTGACCCAGCACAAATGGACCAGTCTGACCCGCGATGCTGAAGCTCTGCACCGTCACCGGACCATCGA